>DNFZ01000180.1 GCA_003486785.1 Clostridiales bacterium
AGCTGATGGGTTACGACTGGGCGAAGGATCTCATCCACGTTTCCTTCGGCATGGTCAGCGGTACGGACGGCGCATTCTCAACTCGTAAAGGCAACATGGTGAAGCTTCGCGACGTGCTCACCGCCGCCTGCGACAAGACCTATGACATCATCCGTGAAAAGAGCCCCGATCTGGAGGACAAGGAGACCATCGCCAAGCAGGTCGGCATTGGCGCACTGATCTGGAACAGCCTCTACAACGGACGCATCAAGGACGTGGTGTTTGACTGGGACGCGGTGCTGAATTTCGACGGAGAGACAGGCCCATACGCGCAGTATACCCACGCGCGCGCCTGCTCGGTTCTGCGGAAAGCGGACTACACGCCTGCCGACGTGGACTATAGCCAGCTCACAGACGCGGAAGCCTCCGCCGTCATCGCGGCGATCGGCGCATTCCCGGATGCTGTCCTGGACGCGATGGAGAAAAACGAGCCTTATCTCGTCACCCGCGCGATCATCGCCATCTGCGCCGCGTTTAACAAGTTTTATTACGAGCAGCGGATCATGGCGGACGATGCGAGCGTGCGGCAGGCGCGCCTTGCGTTGACCGACGCGACACGCAAAGTCATCGCCATCGGGCTAAATCTCATCGGAATCGCCGCGCCGGAGCGCATGTAAATCCGAATAACACTTAGACGGACATATATAGGGGGATCGTATGCTGGACATTAAACTCATCCGCACGCAGCCGGAGCTGGTAAAAGAGAACATCAAAAAGAAGTTTCAGTTCGACAAGCTCGCGTTGGTGGACGAAGTAGTCGCGCTGGACGCCGAGTTTCGCGAGGCGCACACCCGCGCGGATTATCTCCGGTCTCAGCGCAATTCGATCAGCAAATCCATCGGCTCCATGATGGCGAAAGGCCAGAAGGAAGAGGCGGAAGCCGCCAAAAAGCAAGTCAACGACATGGCGGACGAGATGGCGCGGCTGGACGTCCGCGAGACCGAGCTGACGGCGGAAATCCGTAAGCGCATGCTCGTAATTCCGAACATCATCGATGACTCTGTTCCAATCGGCAAGGACGACTCCGAGAATGTCGAAATCGAGCGATTCGGCGAGCCGGTCGTGCCGGAATACGAGATTCCCTACCATGTGGACATCATGGAATCGTTCAATGGTATCGATCTCGACGCCGCGCGAAAGACCAGCGGCAACGGGTTTTACTATCTTTGCGGCGATATCGCGCTGCTGCAATCCGCCATCCTCGCCTACGCGCGGGATTTCATGGTGGAACGCGGCTTTACCTATTACATTCCCCCGTTCATGATCCGCAGCAGTGTGGTCACAGGGGTGATGAGCTTTGCCGAGATGGAAGGCATGATGTACAAGATCGAGGGAGAGGATCTCTACCTGATCGGCACCAGCGAGCACTCCATGATCGGCAAATTCATCGATATCTTCCTCGAAGAAAGCGAGCTGCCGCAGACTTTGACGAGCTATTCGCCGTGTTTTCGCAAGGAAGTCGGCGCGCACGGCATCGAAGAGCGCGGCGTCTATCGCATCCATCAGTTTGAGAAGCAGGAGATGATCGTCGTCTGCAAACCCGAGGAGAGCATGGCGTGGTTTGAAACCCTGCTCAAGAACACCATCGACTTTTTCCGCACGCTGGATATCCCCGTGCGCGCGCTGGAGTGCTGCTCGGGCGACCTCGCCGACCTCAAGGTCAAGAGCATGGACGTGGAGGCATGGTCTCCGCGCCAGAAGAAGTATTTCGAGGTGGGCAGCTGCAGCAATCTTGGCGATGCGCAGGCGCGCCGCCTCGGCATCCGCGTGAAGAACAAGGAGACCGGCAACTATTTCCCGCATACGCTCAACAATACGGTGGTCGCCCCCCCGCGCATGCTGATCGCGTTTCTCGAAAACAATCTTCGCGCGGACGGCAGCGTTGCAATTCCCGCGGCATTGAGACCGTATTTCCGGAATAAGACGGAGATTCGGTAATTACTCCTTTTTTGAAGAGAAAGAATTTTCGTTACAACCAAGATACGCATAAATGGGGCTGTCCAAAAATGGCAGTCCCGTTGTGTGTTTTACTTGCGGGCGGATGGTATCCGCCCCTACAAGACTAGACGGCTCGTTTGACGAAAATCACCACCCGTTCCGGGATTTTTATCTATCAGTTTCTATGAAAATGCGCGTTCTTTGTAGGGGCGGATATCATCCGCCCGCACCCAAGAGAACCGCATGCTAGTCGCATGTCATCCGCCCGCATAACCGACTACTAAACGGCACATCTCCATACACCCCCGCCATATCCGCAATTCTCCGCTTCATCTCCACGCGGACGCGCGGCGGTTCGAGGCACTCGCATCTATCGCCAAGACCCAGCAGCAAATCATAATAATAGTCATTTTCGATGAATGGATAAATCACAATATAGTGTTCTTCGCCGTCCGGCGAGATGTCCTCGTCGTTGCAGTAGTCGAGCACTCGTTCCAGAATCGATTTGTGGATGCGAAGCTTGATTTTTATTTGCTTTGGTGCAATGCGCTCGGAAGCATCCAGCTGAGGCTTTGGATACTCTCTTGGAGAAAAAGTCTCCTCCATTAGTTTTAGGTTGGATGTGCGGGAGAGCTTGAACAGCCGAAAATCGTTTCTCGTGTGGCAAAACCCCTGCCAATACCACTGGCTGCCCTTCAACACCAGCTGGTATGGCTCGGCGACGCGCGGGGTTCGGTTGCCCTGTCGGTCAAGGTAGGAAAACGAAAGCAGCTTATGCTCCTGCATCGCCTGCTTGATTTGTTCCAGATACGGTTGAACGTTTTTATTGCCTGTCCACGGCGTTAGATCGATCGTGATCTGACCCGTCAGCAGCTCGATCTCCTTTGCACGCTCGGCGGGAACAAAGCTCTTGACCTTGGCAAAGGCGCTGACCAGCTCGTCGCCGTGAACCATGTTGGAAAGGCTGGACAACCCCATCAGGATCACGGAGAGGTCGGCAATCGAGAACACTTTTTTGTCGAGCTTGTATTGCTGCATGATCTCAAACCCGCCGCCAACGCCGGACGTTGCGCGAACAGGAATCCCCGCCATGTTGATAGAGTCGATGTCGCGGTAGATCGTGCGCGAAGACACTTCAAACTTGTCCGCAAGCTCCTGCGCGCCGATCCGCTCTTTTTCCAATAGAAGCAGGATGATGCTGACCAGCCGGTCGATCTTCATGCGACTGCCCTCTTTCAAACTTTTCTTGATTGTAGCATAGATTGTTGCCATAGGGATGTCAACAATTGCTGTTATACTCAAGACAAACAATGGATTTACCCGTCAGGAGGAGAGCATATGCAGAAAAAAGCGTTGGTGGTCATCGACATTCAAAACGATATCACGAAAAACTACAAAGAAATCATCGGTAACATCAACCAGGCGATCGATTGGGCGGTGAAACAGGATATCCACGTCGTCTACATCCGGCACGAAAACCTGTCGGATGGTACGCGTACATTCAAACCCGGCACGCGCGGGGCAGAGCTGGCGCTGGATATGAATCTCGTATCGGACAACATCTTCACCAAGAGCAAGGGCAACGCACTGACCAGCGAAGCTTTTGCTGAATTTGTTCGCGCAAACGATATCAGCGAATTCTACATCACGGGCGCGGATGCGGTCGCATGCGTGAAGTCAACCGTCTTCAACCTGCGGCAGGAAGGGTACATCGTGCATGTGCTCTCGGACTGCATCACGAGCTATGACAAACGCAAGATCGACTAGATGCTGCGTTATTATGAGAGTAAAGGCTGCGAGATTATTTCTCTAAACATGTTGGAATAACACTGTTGCGCAAGAATAGAGACCGTTCGTACAGTCACTTCTTCGTCTTCTTATTGTTCAGAAAGCGAGAAAGAAAAACGCGCGACATGTTTCTATGTAAAAGAGCTGCGTGTCCTTCCACCCATGTTTTCAATATTTGCTTGAGAAGACTCTCTCTTGAGCCCATTCCCCTAAAAATCCTTGCAATAGGCGGGTTCTTGTGATATACTCGCTTCCGCTAACGTCCTTCTTGCTCGGCGCAGTGACGCCGGGCCAAAAGACCATAAGGAGGTGAAAAAAATGAATCAATACGAAGCTCTTTACATCATCGTACCAACCCTCGAAGAGGAAGCGATGAAAGCATCCGTCGAAAAGTTCAAAGGGATTGTCGAAGCCAACGGCGGTGAAGTAACGGCCGTCGACGAATGGGGCAAAAAGCGCCTTGCGTACCCCATCGATTACAAGACCGAGGGCTATTACGTCTTGATGTCGTTTGCGTGTGCGCCGGAAGTTCCCAAAGAACTCGAGCGTAACTTCAAAAACGACGAAGCGATTCTCCGCTATCTCGTCACTCGCAAAGGCGAGTAACGAACAATCGCAATGCCGAAAGGATGGATGAAGCATGAATAAAATCACACTCATCGGAAACCTGACGCATGACCCGGAAGTGCGTTCCACGCCCAACGGTGTCACCGTCTGCACCTTCACCATCGCGGTTAACCGTCGCTTTGGCAGCGGCGCGGGTGGAGAGCGCCTGACGGATTTCTTCCGCATCAACGCCTGGCGTCAGCTGGGCGAAACGTGCGCCCGCTACCTCAGCAAGGGCCGCAAGGTCGCCGTCCTCGGCGAACTCCAGGCGCGCACCTATGAGGCAAAGGACGGCACAACCCGCATGTCGCTGGACGTGCAGGCGGACGAAGTCGAGTTTCTCTCGCCTAAGCAGCAGGAGGACGGCGCAGCACCCGCTGCCCGTACGGACAACGCGCAGGACATGGCCGGGTTTACCGACATCCAGTCTGACGACATCCCCTTTTAACGTGTGCGGGTCATGCCCGCAAAACAAAATTTTCGAATTAGGAGGCTTGCAACATGGAAGACCGTAAAATGCGTCCGCGTATGAAGCGCGGCCGCCGCAAGGTTTGCAAGTTCTGCGCTGATAAAAACGCGAAGATCGACTACAAGGATATCCGTACCCTTGAGAAATTCGCGGCAGAGAGCGGCAAGATCATGCCCCGTCGTATGTCGGGCTTGTGCGCCAAGCATCAGCGTGATCTTGCTATCGCCATCAAGCGCGCGCGCATCGTCGCCCTCATGCCCTACGCGGCAGAGTAAGCGAAATAAAGCAAACAAAGCACACCAAATCCTAGAGGACTTAGCAGAATCAGAACCGGTCGCGAGGCTGGTTCTTTTTTTCACCAAGCGGAGCCGCACGGCTCCGTTTTCTTTACAATATTGTCACGTGAAGTCGGAACGTTTGTTCGATATAATGGGTAGTAAGAATTATAAGAATTTCCAGTTTGGCGAATAATTATTATTTTCCGAGGCGTTCCTTTGGAACCGCGGGTGCAAAATTGACAGAACTTGAATGGGTCGATGATAGAAAAAAAGAAAGCGCAGGAAACGCGACATGGGGAAGTGAATTGATTAATAATCAAGAAGACTACTCGAGTGTCCCCGGTACCTTCGGTTCAAAAGGCAATATGAAAGACAATGCCTGTGGATACATGGCAATAAGCAACGCCAATCAGGTGCTAGGGGTCAAGACTGATTTTGGTAATACTTCCTATAGCTTGAATAGCAATCGTGGATTCACAACGTTATTGGGCGGAACACGTGGAATGAATCCCCTCGTAATTGGTCCGTACTATCGATCTAAGGGTTATCGTGTCGGTTTGTATCTTAATACGAGTGATGTGCCATTGAACGGTGATGCGTATATAATGTGTTATTTGTATTATTACAAAGACGCAAATGGGAGAGTCGCATTGGGCGGCCACTATATTGCTGTCACGTACAACCCAAG
>DNFZ01000238.1 GCA_003486785.1 Clostridiales bacterium
AGCCCGCTTTTCAGCACGCGGTCGCTGCCATAGTGCACAAGCACCTTCTTTGCCAGCGGCGCAATCTGCTCGCCAACCTGATCCGCCGTGCCTTTGCCAAAGACAATGCGGGTCGGGGAATAGAATTCAAAATTTAGCATGTTTTGGTTTTTCGCTCCTATTATGATCTGATACTCTATCAACTGCCGCACCACACGTAGCTTGCCCGAAGATATGCACATTTCCGCGCGGGCGCGCCTCTATTATAGCAGTCCCGTTGCCCGCGCGCCAGAGATTCCCGTTTTGCGGTTGTGGAGTTCTTGCAAACGATTTTCGTTATTGTTATACTGTAACCAACTACTAGTTTGAATCGTGGAGGTAATGTATGGAGAAAAAACCCGTTTCCGACGCGGCGAAGGCTGAGGCCGCGAAAAAAGCCGCGGCGGCGAAGAAGGCAGCGGCGTCAAAAGCGCCCGCAACCAAATCCACGCCCGCCAAGGCCGCTCCGAAAAAGGCGCCCGTCAAGACGGCGGAGCCTGTCGCAGCCGCAGAGCAGGCCACCAGCACCCCTCCCACTTCCGGCGGAAAAGAGTCTGTCAAAGGCCTGCGCATCGGCGCCATCGTGCTCTGGGTGCTCGCGCTTGCGGCGGAAGTTGGCGCTTTCTTTGCGTTTAGCTATGCCATACGCAACGGCGCGCAAAACTGGAACGATCCGGAGTTCCTTTTCATGATCGGTGCGCTGGTGCTTGATGCAATCTTCTGCATCGTAGCGGCGCAGCTTTGGAAGAAGGCCAACCGCATCCGTCCGAACCTCTCGAACAGCAAGTTCGTTCGTACGGTCTGGCATCAGCTTGGCGTGATCATGGTGCTCGTGTGCTTCCTGCCCATCGGCATCTTCCTGCTCGCCAAGTCCGACAAGCTCAACAAGAAGACCAAGACCATCCTCATCGCCATCCTTGCGGCGCTGCTCTTGGGCGCGGGCGCGGCTTCTGTCGATTATCAGCAGCCCAACGAGGCAGAAGTGCAGCAGCTGCAGGAAGCCGCGCAGGCGGAAGCCGTTGGAGACGTCTACTGGACGCGCTTTGGCAAGAGCTATCACTTTGATCGCGATTGCCCCTATATCGTGAACAAAACCCCTGCAGCCGACGGCGGAACGCTGTTTGCCGGATCGCTCGAAGACGCGTTTGAAGCCAACCGCTGGGATCCCTGCGACACATGCGCAGGCGGCGCGGAGGCGAAGCTGAACGCAGCAGCGGAGCAGCCGGAAGGCTAACGAGAGAACAACCTGCTAAAGCCGCATCAGCGGCTCCATGCAAATCAAAAGGCCCGGTTTCAGGAGCAAACTGAAATCGGGCCTTTTTGTGTGCATTTATAACGCGCTTTTTGCGAAATTCTGCGCTTTTTTAAAGCACGTAATAGACAAAGACGGGCGGTTTTACCCGCCCGCCGCTTTCCTGTGTTTACTTTTTCTCCACGCCGAGGGTGACGGCTTCTTTGTTGACATCCCAGTCTTTTGTGTAGCCCACAGCGCCCTTGCTGAGCGTTTCGCCCAGCGTTTCTGAGAGGATTTCGTCGCCGAAGCGGGAGAAGATCTCCTCGATCTTCGCGCTGCCGTCGTAGGAGAGCGCGATGTGGTCGCTGACCTCGAAGCCCGCCTCCTTGCGCATGGTCTGCACCTTGCTGATGAGCTCGCGGACGAATCCTTCGTCGATGAGCGCGGGCGTGAGCTTGGTATCAAGCACCACGATGGTGTCGTTGTCCGTCGCCGCGACAAAGCCGTCCGTCTTGCCGGTGGAGACGAGAACATCCTCCGGCCCCAGCACCACATAGACTTCCTCGATGGTCGCCTCGTAGTTTTTGCCCGCTGCGTGTGCGCGCACGACGAGGTTGCCAATGCCGCTTTCGCTGAGATGCGCGCCGATCTTCGGTAAAATCTTGCCGTAGCGCGGCCCCAGCGTCTTGAGCTGCGGCTTGACCTGATAGCTCAAAAAGCCCGACGCGTCGTTGACGAACTCAGCTTTCTTGACGTTGAGCTCTTCGGTGACGATCTTCACGTAGTGCTCATTCATGGGTTCGCCTTGAATGTACATCAGCGCCAGCGGCTGACGGGTTTTGACATTCCCGTCGTTGCGAGCCGCGCGGCCAAGGGTGACGATCTCGAGCACGCGCGCCATGTTCGCCTCCAGATCCGCGTCGATGCGGGCTTCGTCCGCGACAGGATAGTCGCAGAAGTGCACGCTTTCCGGTGCGTTCGTGTCCACCGTGCGCACGAGGTTTTGGTAGATCTCCTCGGTCATGAACGGCAAAAACGGCGCGGAGAGCAGATTAAGCGTATGCAGCGCGGTATAGAGCGTCATATACGCGGCCTTCTTGTCCTCGCTCATCTCGCTGCCCCAGAAGCGGTCGCGGCAGCGGCGGACGTACCAGTTACTCAGCTCGTCCGAAAACGCCTGGAGCGCTCTGCCACCTTCGGTGATGCGCAGCTTGTCAAGATTGCCGTCGACGGTCTTGATCAACGTATTGAGCCGCGAGAGCACCCAGCGGTCCATCTCGGAGAGCTGACAATCCTCCAGCCTATACTTGGTGGGATCAAACTTGTCGATCTCCGCGTAGAGGATGTAGAACGCATAGGTGTTCCAGAAGGTGCCGATGAACTTTCTCTGCGCCTCGCTGACCGCCTCCGCCGAGAAGCGGCTGGGCAGCCACGGCATGGAGCCGATGTAGAAATACCAGCGCACGGCGTCCGCGCCCTGCTGATCCAGCACCGTCCACGGATCGACGACGTTGCCCAGGTGCTTGCTCATCTTGCGGCCTTCCATATCCTGCACGTGTCCCATAACGATGCAGTTCTGGAACGCGGCCTCGTCAAAGAGGCACGTGGAGATGGCAAGCAGCGAATAAAACCATCCGCGCGTCTGGTCGATGGCCTCGCTGATGAA
>DNFZ01000181.1 GCA_003486785.1 Clostridiales bacterium
CGGTAGAAGAGGCGATCAACGCGATTACGCGCGAAAAGATCGGCGTGGAAGTAGATCTCAAGCCCATCGTGATCTGGGACTACTCCAGCACCGTCAGCCTCGCGCTGCAGGGCGGAGAAAAAATTGACATCTTCCAAAGCCTTGGCGATCTGAGCACGGCAATCAGCACCGATATGTGCCTGGACATCACCGACATCGTCGATGCCTGCGCACCGGAGAGCAAAGCGCTCATCGGCGAAAACTGGCTTGCCGCCTGCAGCTCCGGCGGCAGACTCTATGGGTTTCCGACCTATAAGCCGATCGCGCTGACGCAGATGGTCGTGTATCGTCAGGACATCGTAGATGCGCTTGGTATTGACATGAGCGCCGTCAACAGCGTCAACGACGTGACCGCCGTGCTTGAGCAGGTCAAAGCGGCCTACCCCGCAATGACGCCGGTCGCGGCAGTCAATCAGGGCAACATCGGCCTTTCGCCGCAGAATGTGGACTATCTTACGGACAGCATGTACGCACCCAAGGGCGTGTTGATGGGAGATGATCTGACGGTCGTCAACTATTATGCAACGCCTGAGTTTGAGACCATTTGCAACCTTGCGCGCGATTGGTATAACAAAGGCCTTGTCATGAAGGATGCAGCTACCACATCCAGCACGGCGGCTGAACTCATGGCCTCCGGCAATTACTTCTGCTACATCGCTTCCTACAGCTATCCGGAAGAGGACACCGCTGCTGCGCTGGAAGCACAATGCGGCGGCTATGACCTCGGCGCGAAGACCATCGGCGCAGCGTTCCTCGATACGTCTTCCATCAACGCGCTGACCTGGATGATCGCTTCCACGAGCAAAGCGCCGGAAGCCGCGCTGAAGTTCCTCAACCTCACTTTTACGGATCCCGACATCACCAATCTGATCATCTACGGACTCAAAGATCGCGACTATGTCCTGAGCGAGGACGGCTTCATGAGCTATCCCGAGGGACAGGACGCCACAAGCGTACCCTACACCGCGCAGCTATCCTGCGGCACATTGGGCAATTTCTTCATTATGTATCCGATGGCGGGCACCAATGTGGAGTCTCTGGCATGGGAGCTTGAGCAGAATCAGAACGCCAAGACCTCGATTGCGATGGGCTTTACCTTTGACAACAGCAGCGTCAAGACCGAGTATACAGCCGTCACCAACGTGATTGAGCAGTATCTCTATGGCCTCGTCTGCGGCAGCGTCGATCCGGCATCGGAAATACCGGTCTTCCTTGAAAGACTGGAGAACGCGGGGCTCGGCACCATCATCGCGGCCAAGCAATCGCAGCTGGATGCCTGGGCGGCCGGCAGATAAGCAAAGCCGAAAAGACTGGCTATTTAACCTTGGGAGCGGGAGGGGTTCGCCCCTTCCGCTCCTGCATCCGCGCACGGGTGAATGCCTGCGCGAGAGAATAAACGACCGGAGGGCCGTTGTGCTATGACGAATCAAGCGACCAGACAGCAGAAAACCGCGAAAAAAAAGAAGAAACAGCAACTCACGAAAAGCGCGCCGCTGCTGCTGATTGCCGCGCCGGGTATACTGTATCTACTCATCAACAACTATATTCCCATGTTTGGAGTGTTTCTTGCTTTTAAGGATTTCAACTATCTCAAAGGGATATTCGGCAGCGACTGGAACGGGTTTGACAACTTCAAATTCCTTTTTCGCACGCATGATGCGCTGATCATGACGCGAAATACGCTGTTATACAACTTTGCGTTTATCATAATCGGTACGGTGGCCGCCATTTTTGTCGCTGTGCTCATGTATGAGCTGGGCCAGCGCTCGCGGGTGAAGTTCTTTCAATCCGTCATGCTGCTGCCTAACCTCTTAAGCTGGGTGGTAATCGGCTTTGTCGTCTACGCGTTTCTCAACGCGGACACGGGCTTTATCAACAACACCGTGCTCAAGGCGCTGAATATTGAGCCGGTTTCATGGTACAGCACCACGAAACCATGGCCATTCATACTCATTGTTACCTATCTATGGAAGTACGTCGGGGTCAACTCGATTATCTATATGGCAAGCATATCCGGCATCGACAAGGGCATCTTCGAAGCGGCGCAGCTTGACGGCGCCACAAAGATGCAGCAGATCTTCAAGATCACGCTGCCCATGCTCAAGCCGACCATCATCATTCTCACGCTCATGGCGATCGGGCGTATCTTTTACTCGGACTTTGGCCTGTTCTATCAGGTGCCGCAGAACTCCGGCCGTCTCTTTGACGTGACGCAGACCATCGATACCTATGTGTATCGCGGGCTGATGGAGCTCAACAATGTAGGCATGTCGGCCGCCGCTGCGCTGTTCCAGTCCGTGGTCGGGTTCCTGCTCGTGATGGGCGCAAACGCGCTCGTGCGCAAAGTAGACCGCGAGAACGCGCTGTTTTAAGGAAGGGGAAGCATATGCGAAAACAATCCAGAGACGACGCTGCGCGCTTTCGCTCTGTTTCAACAATCATTCTCAGCGTGATGGTGTTTTTTATCCTGCTGCCCATCGTGCTGGTGGTCATCTCGTCCGTGACGGATGAAAATGCGCTGATTACGGCAGGGTATACGTATTTTCCGCAGAAATTGAGCCTCGATTCCTATTACTACATGGTCAAGCAGAGCGAGATGATCCTGCGCGCATACGGCGTCACCATCACGGTTACCTGCGTCGGCACGCTCATCAGCGTGCTGATCACCACGATGCTGGCATATCCGATGTCGCGCCCGAATTTTCGCTATCGCAACGCGCTGGCGTTCTTCGTGTTCTTTACGATGCTGTTCAACGGCGGTATCGTCTCGTCCTACATCATGTGGTCGCGCGTGTTTCAGATCAAGGATACGATCTGGGCGCTGATCGTGCCAAACTATCTGGTCACCGCTTTTAACGTATTTCTCGTGAGAAACTACTATGCCACCGCGATACCCATTTCGCTCATCGAGTCCGCGCAGATCGACGGCGCAAGCGAGCTTAGAATTTTCTTTAAGATCATGCTGCCGCTGGCGATCCCATCGGTGGCAACCATCAGCCTCTTTACCGGTCTGATCTATTGGAACGACTGGATCAATGGCCTGTATTATCTCACGGACGCGAAGCTTTTCGGTATTCAAAATCTTTTGATTCGCATCATGAACAACATCCAGTTCCTCAAGGTGAGTTCAAACGTCGCGCTGCTGGGCACGATGAATGTAGATCTGCCGGGCACTTCGGTGCGCATGGCGATGGCGGTGATCGGGATATTGCCGATCGTGATCATCTATCCGTTTGTGCAGAAGCACTTCATCAAAGGCGTTGTGCTCGGTGCGGTCAAAGGCTGAAGCCGGACGCGAGGCGGAAGCGGAGGACGCATGCAGACAACCCCGCGCTTTGCGGGGTTTTTTCCGGAATAGAACCACGAGAATCAGCAGCGGGCGCGCGAAAAAACTGATACAATGTTATCGGGGCAGAGCAGGTGCATGTGACCGTTCGGGAAGCCACCGATGCGATCAAACGAAAAACCGGCGCATCGAGATGCGCAAAGGCTGTCTGTTTACATCGAAGAGAATGCTTCCAGACTTGGAGTTGCAATCATTTTTTTTCTCCTTGAGGAGGGCTTTGACGGATGTTTGAGCATAATATCGGGTTATTGGAGCAGGCGGTGCTGGGACGCGCGCTGATCAACCCCGTTTCGCAGCACCGCTTAGCGGACGGTTCGCTGGACATTGCGGGGAACCTGCGCCTCTGGAACGAGGCGATGGAGCCGTTTGAACGACTGCCGCTTTGGACGCTTCCCGTCTACGCGGATGAGCTGCAGGGCGAGCCGTATCTCGTGCCTGTGCCTGCCGCGCAGAAGACAGAGAGCCCTCTGATCCTGATTGCGCACGGCGGCGGGTTTCGCTGGCGCACGGGCTGTGAGGCTGTCAACGTCGCGCACTGGTTCCATCAGCGCGGGTATCCGGTCGCGATCCTCGCGTATCGCCTTGCGCCGCACACGCGCATGGATGCGTTTCTCGATATGCGCCGCGCCATTCGTCTGCTACGCAGCGCAAAGGAACGCGTGGGGTTTGGCGGGCGGATTGTCGCGATGGGGTTTTCCGCTGGCGGCATGCTCGCGGCAAATGCGGCCACATTGTTCGACTTGGGCGACGCTGCGAGCGCCGATCCCGTCGAGCGCGTGTCGAGCCGGCTGGACGCGGCCGTGGTTTGCTATGGCGCGATGTCTGCAACCGCATTTCCCGCGCCTTTTGGACAGCAGCCGGATGCGGCGCTCTTCGGCGCAACGCCGGAGGAGCGCTTCCTGCTCTCCGCCGAGCGGCAGGTGCGCACGGATATGCCGCCGGTGTTCCTCTGGCAAACCATGAGCGATGACGGGCGCCACGGCATGAACCTTGCTTCCGCGCTGCAGGCGGCGGGCGTGCCGTATGAGCTGCATATCTTTCAGGACGGCACACATGGCCTTGCGCTGGCGGACGGGGAGAACGATCTGGATGTCTTTTCGGAAAGCGTATCCTGCTGGCCGGAGCTTTGCATTCGCTGGATGAAGGTCAACGGCCTATCGGTTTAACGGGCAGACACGGGGCGTAAACAACAGGAGGAAGAGCAGATGGCACTGATCAATTGCGATTATTTTTCGATGGCGCGCAGGGGGTTCGTCTCCTTCAACGCGATTCTTCCCCTGGAGCGGCCTCCGGTGGCGGATCAGCCCCCGTCCTATACGCCCGGGCCGTATCCCACGCTCTATTTGCTGCACGGCTTTTCCGGCAACCGCAACGACTGGATCGTCAACACGCAGATCGCGGAGCTGGCATCGCGGCGCGGTTGGGCGGTCATCATGCCGGACGGACGCAACAACTTTTATCTGGACATCGAGGCATCACTGGAGCGCTGCGGCGAGTTTGTCGGCCGCGAACTCGTGGAAGTCACGCGCAGCATGTTTCCGCTCTCGCATAAGCGGGAAGAGACCGCCATCGGCGGAATCTCGATGGGCGGCTACGGCGCGGTGCGAAACGGCCTGAAATATGCGGACACCTTCGGGGCGATCCTCTCGCATTCTGCCGCGCTCATCACAGACGAGGTAGCGAATATGCGCGAAGGCGAGGGCAACTTCATGGCGCCGTACGCCTATTACCGCCACACGTTTGGCGACCCCAAAGCGCTGCCGGGTTCCGACAAAGACCCGATGCAGCTTGCGCGGGAGCGGATGCAGGACGGCACCGCGCCGAGGCTCTTTCTCGCCTGTGGGACAGAGGATTTTCTCTATGATCCAAACGCGGCGTTTCACGCGCATCTGGATCGCATCGGGTACGAACACACCTGGTGGGTTAAGCCCGGCGCACACGACTTCGCCTTTTGGAACGCATCCCTGCCCGCGAGCCTCGACTGGCTCGGCAACGAACACTGAGGCGGGCGGATCTGCCGACGATAACGCTGTATCAGAGTGTGTTTCTAAAAGCACGGTGGCACAGATCCGGTGTCTTTTTCACCGCTTATTCGTCACTGCAACTTTGAAATAGCGCTGCTATTCCGGCGGTTTTGTTCCTCAAATCGGCAAAAATTCCACTCGGCCTGCACTCACCGCTTTTTGAAACACACCCAAGGAGAGTTTTTATGCTGGATCTTTCAATTTTATCAAGCACCTGGACGGCGCCATCGCTGCCGGAAGAGATTCCGCACGGGGATATGCCGGGCGACAAGGTCTCGATCAACGAAAGCCATATCGCAAAGGCGAACGTGATCTTTCCGCGCCTGCTCTCGCTGCTGCCGGACGTACTCGAACGAAACCCCGCCAAGCGCGCGGTGGTCTCCGTATGCGGCGGCTCCGGCGTTGGCAAGAGCGAGACCGCGTCGCTGCTGAGCTACTATCTCAACCAGCTCGGCATAGGTGCCTATACGCTCTCCGGCGACAACTATCCGCACCGGATACCGCTTTTTAACGATGCGGAGCGCCTGCGCGTGTTTCGTGTTTCCGCCCTGCGCGGGCTGCTCGCGGCGGGAGAATACGATGCCGCGCGAGCGGATATCCTCGCAAAAATGATGCAGCAGGGCAGAGAAGCCGACCCGGCATTACGGGCGGAGTATCCGTGGCTTGCGATTTACCAGCAGGCGGGAAGGCAGGGGCTTTCGGGCTACCTTGGCACGCAAAACGAGATCGATTTTAAGGAACTTTCGGGCATTCTCGCCAAGTTTAAGAGCGGCGCGGAAGAGATGTTTCTCAAGCGCATGGGCAGAGAAGAAGCCGCGCTTTGGTATGATCGTGTCGAGATGCGCGATACTTCCGTGCTCGTGGTCGAGTGGACGCACGGCAACAACGACCTGCTGGCGGGCGTGGATATCCCGATTTTACTCAACAGCACGCCGGAGGAAACGCTGGCGCACCGCAAGCTGCGCGCGCGTGACGGCGCGCCGGACAGCCCGTTTATCACGATGGTGCTGGAGATTGAGCAGGGGCTGTTGCAATCGCAGGCGCACAAGGCGAAGATCGTCGTGAGCAAGAGCGGTGAACTGCTCACGCAGGAACAGGTAGCAAGCCTGTAATAGGAGAAACCATGCAAAACGAGAAAACACAAGCAAACCCGCTCGGCGGAGCGATGCTCAACCTCTATCCCGACAGCTTGGGCGCGACCCTGAGCGAAGCCGCGGCGTTTCTTTCAAACGACGCGGTGCGCGGCGCGTTTTCCGCGCTCTATGTGCTGCCGAGCCTGTTTCATACCGATCTGGATCGCGGGTTTTCCGTGATCGACTATGGAATTGAGGAAACCCTTGCCACGCAAGCCGACTTGGACGCGATCCGCGCGAGCGGCGTTTCGCTCAAGCTCGATTTTGTGCTCAACCACGCATCCGTGCAGTCTCCGCAGTTTCAGGATATGATCGCACGCGGGGACGATTCTCCCTATCGCGATTTTTTCATCGACTGGAACGCGTTCTGGCTGGATCACGGCGAGATGACGCAGGAAGGCTACATCCAACCGGACGCGCAGCTGATTGCGGATATGTTTTTTCGAAAGCCGGGGCTGCCGATTCTCATGGTTCGCTTTCCGGACAAGACCGAGCACCCGTATTGGAACACGTTTTATCAGGAGATTCGCTATCCCCGCCTGACGGCAGGCGATTGGATGAATGCTTTGCCGCTTTCGCAGCCTGAGGCCGAAACGCTGGCGCAGCAGGTGAATGCCGCGCTGGACGCAGGGAAAAAGCCCGCCGGGATCGACTGGCCGCAGGGTACTGCCCAAATCGGGATTAACGCTTTGGAGTCGCGCAGAACATATTTAGGCCAGATGGATCTGAATGTCAAAGCGCCGCTCGTCTGGACGTTTTATGAGGAGACGCTAACGAAGCTCGCCTCCTACGGCGCGAAGATCGTGCGGCTGGACGCGTTTGCCTATGCCTCCAAGATCGCAGGCAGGCGAAACTTTTTCAACGAGCCGGAGACTTGGGACATGCTGGAGCGTCTGCGCGGCTTGGCGGTGCAAAACGGGCTCTCGCTCCTGCCGGAAATCCACGCGACCTATGCGGAGCAGACGTATGCCGAGATTGCAAAACGCGGCTACATGACCTATGACTTCTTCCTGCCGGGGCTGCTGCTGGATGCGCTGGAGACCGGCTCCGGCGCGCTGATATGCCACTGGGCAAAAGAACTCAAGCAGAACGATTTTCGCGTGGTCAACATGCTGGGCTGTCACGACGGCATCCCGCTGCTGGATTTGCGCGGCCTGGTGCCGGATGAACGGATTGAATCGCTCATCGACACCATCGTCTCGCGCGGCGGCTACGTGAAGAACCTCTACGGGCAGAAGAACGCCTATTATCAGGTGAATGCAACGTATTTCTCCGCGCTGGGCGAGGGCGAGAGAAGGCTGCTGTTTTGCCGCGCGGTGCAGCTCTTCATGCCCGGCATCCCGCAGGTTTGGTATCTTGACCTGTTCGCGGGCAAAAACGACCACGAGGCGGTATCGCGCGCGGGCGCGGGCGGGCACAAGGAGATCAACCGCACCAATCTTTCCAAAGCGCGGGTCGAAGAAGCGCTCAGGATGGAAATCGTGCAAAAGCAGCTCAAACTGCTGCGCTTTCGCAACGCGTTTTCCGCGTTTGGATTTGACGCGAAGCTGACGCTCACGCAGGAGGGCGAGTCCGTTTTGACGTTCGTTTGGGAGAAAGACGGACATACCGCGTTTCTCCGCGTAGACTTTGCGACGGCTGTTTTCACTGTGGAGGGGATCGATCCGCAGGGCATGACGGTCTTTTCGATGGCTGAGATGGAATAATCAATTGAAGTGAGGAAAACGATGAAACGAACAGAGTTGGAACGGGTTACGCCCGGTGCGGTGGGGATTTCCGCCGCCGCAATCGAAGCGTTTTTAGACGAGCTGGAGTCCGGCTTTACTGAGCCGCACGGCTTGATGATCCTCCGGCACGGCAAGGTCTGCGCCGAGGGATGGTGGGCGCCCTATGCGCCGGGCATTCGCCACGGGCTGCAGTCGCTCTCCAAAACGTATGCGGCGACCGCGGTCGGCATCGCCTGCACAGAGGGGATTTTGCGGCTGGACGAGCCTGTTTCTGAGATTTTCCCCGAAGAGATGCCCGCGGATGTATCCGAAAACCTTAGAAAGATGACCGTGCGGGATGTGCTCTGCATGGGCACCGGCATGGAGACGATGCCGCGCCCGGGCGCAGACTGGATTCGCGACTTTTTCGCAACGCCCGTACTGCACGAGCCGGGCAGCGCGTTTTTCTACAACAGCACAGGCTCGACGCTGCTGGCTGCAATGGTGCGCCGCCGCTCGTGCGAAACGCTGCAGCAATATCTCAAAACACGCCTGTTTGACAAGATCGGCATCGACGCGGAGAATTTCTTCATGGCGACCATGCCGGACGGCACGGAGGTCGGCGGCGGCGGGTTTTTCGCCACGACGGAGGATAACCTGCGGCTCATGCTGCTGTATCACAACGGCGGCATCTGGGCGGGCGAACGCATTCTTTCGCTGGAATACGTGAACCTTGCCACGTCAAAACAGATCGACACCGCGAGCGAGTCCATCGGCAACCCGCCCGCGCTGGACAATTTTGTGGGATACGGGTTCCAAATCTGGATGTGTCGCCACCCCGGCTGCTATCGCGCGGACGGCGCGTTCGGGCAGTATTCCATCGTGCATCCCAAGCTGGACATGCTCGTCTCCATCAACGAGACTGCGGGCAGCGCACATTGGGCGCAGAAGTCGCTGGACTGCATCTGGCGCTTCTTTGAACGGCTGGAAAACGAGCCGTTTGCCGCGGATGCAGAGGCGGATGCACGGCTGTTTGCGCGGATGCAACGCCTCTCTTTGCCAAAGCCCGCCTATCAGCCGCACGGCGCGCGCGAAGCGCTGACGGGAAGCTATGCTACCTGTGGCGGGAGGCTCGTCTTTGGCGAGCTGACTGGCAACATGATGGGCGGTATGCCGTTTCCGCCGGATGTCACAAGCTGCGACGTGCGCTTTTCGGATGCAGCCTGCTTTTTGACGCTTCGCTATGCGAATCAGACAGAGCAGAACTACCGGATTGCGCTGGATGGTTCACGGCGCGAGAACGACTATGCCTGCGAAGGCTCCCCGATGACGCGCGTGCTGCTGAGCGGCTACTTTGAGGCGCCGGAGCGGCTGGTCTTCACCGCGCGCTGGATCGAAACCTGCTTTGAGCAGGAGTATTGCCTTGCGCTGGGCGAAGACAAGCTGACCTTTACGCGCAGGAGCATCAACGCCGCCTTCGCGTTCCTGACAAACCTTGTGCCGACCGAATGCGT
>DNFZ01000109.1 GCA_003486785.1 Clostridiales bacterium
TGAGGGTGCGTTTTTTACTCCTCTCGAGGCAAGGTTTTCTCATCATGAGTCAAAGGCGACGGCATTCATAGAGCAAGAGTGACACGAGTCGCTAAAATCTCATCCGAATGAGCGAAAAGAGGTAGCATATGAATCAGGATGTGTTTGACGCTATTTGGAAGCTTCGCAAGGAGAGCAGCTCCGCCTATCTTTCCTATGTGGATGAGGAAGGTTACCCCGTGACACGCGCGATGCTGATTTTGGAGCACGGGCAGATCCAAAGGCAATACCTTTCCACGAACACATCTTCCGGCAAGATTGCCGCGCTTCTGAAGAACCCGAAAGCTGCGCTGTATTATTGCGATCCCGCAAACTTTCAGGGCGTGTTGTTCGCCGGAGACATTGAAGTGTGTACCGATTCGCCGACGAGAGAGCTTCTTAGGCGCGATGGGTTTGAAAAGTACTATCCTCAGGGCGTAACAGACCCCGACTATTGCGTGCTGAAACTCACCGTGAAACGCGGCAGCCATTACCACGGGCTGTGTAACACGTACTTCACGCCGGAGGAGCTGGAATAACGCAAATTCGTTCTTTAATACAGAAAGGAAACACCGGGGTTGAAGGAAAAAACAGATTGTAAAAGAACTTTCGATTTCCTTTTATTTGTCGGCTTGATCTTCATCGCCGTGAACCTGCGCGCACCGATCACGGCGGTAGGCCCGCTGGTGTCCAGCATGAAGGCAGAGCTTCCGTTTTCCGGCGGTGTGTTCGGGCTATTGACCACCATTCCGCTCATCATGTTTGCTGTGCTTTCACCGTTTGTGCGCCGCATCAGCGACCGTCTGGGCGCGGGCAAGACGCTGCTGTATGCGATGGCCGCCGTCCTGCTGGGGGTGGCGATTCGATCCTTTGCCGGAAATGCCGGATTGTTTGCCGGAACGCTGCTGCTTGGCACTGGCATCGCGATTGGAAACGTACTCGTGCCGGGCATCATCAAGGCGCGTTTTCCGGAGCGGCTCGGTCTTGCGACAGGCGGGTTTACCATCTCGATGACTTCGTTTGCAGCGGTCTCCGCCGCGGTGAGCTATCCGCTCTCGTCATTGCCCAATGTGGGCTGGAGAAATGCGCTCGCGGTCTGGATGTTGCTCGCGGCTTTGAGCATCCTGGTATGGCTACCGCGGCGGAGTCTTTCCATCGTGCAGCAGGCAGGCTGCGCAACAGTAGAACAAGCGGTGGAACAATCCGTCTGGCGCTCAAAACTTGCCTGGTGGCTGACGGTGCTCATGGGCGCGCAGTCGTTTCTCTTCTACTTCTTTGCAGCGTGGCTGCCAAGTATCGCGCTCTTTAAAGGTCTTTCGCCGCAATCAGCGGGGTATATTGCGTTTGCGTTTCAGCTCATGACCATCCCGGCGGCGTTTGTAATTCCCGCAGTCGCGACGCGGCTGAAGGATCAGCGAGGGCTGATATCGGCTGTGTCCGTACTCTATATCGCTTCACTCTTTGGATTGATCTTTGCAAAGTCAACCGTAATACTGACCATTTGCGTTATGTGCTATGGCTTCTCAACGGGCGCAAGCTTTAGCCTTTGCATGTTGTTTATCAGCCTGCGCACGCGCGCGGCAAAACGCGCAACGAGCGTCTCTGGCATGGTGCAGTCGCTTGGCTTTGGGTTTGGCGCGCTTGGGCCGATTCTTGGTGGCTGGCTGTTCGACTGGACCGGAAACTGGAACGCTGCGCTGGCCTTGTCTGCGGTGCTGATCGTGATCATCTTTCTCTCCGGCAGACAGGCAGGAAAGAATCAATACATCTGATCCTGTTTACTATATGTTGATGCGCGATAAAAGACCGTCGGATGGATTATCCGGCGGTCTTTGGCTCTGTTCGCTATCACTCTTGACGCGCGCCGCGAACCGCGGCGGTGGCGCAGGCGGCGTAAACGTGCGCGGCTCCTGCGGCCTTGAGCGCAACGGCGCAGGCGGAAAGCGTGCTGTGCGTCGTAGTCACATCGTCGATGAGCAGAACGCTCAGCCCCTTTGATGCGGGTGAGGCATGGAATGCTCTTGAAACGTTGACGGTGCGCTCAAATTCATCCAGCGTGGTTTGCGATTTTGTAAAGCGCGTGCGGCGCAACAAGTCGTTTTGCTGCACAAGCCCGGTGCGCGCGCAGAAAGCCTGCGCGATCAGATCGCTCTGATTGTACGAGCGCAGCCATTGCTTGAGGGGATGCAACGGAACGGGCACGACGCGGTCGATCTTCCATAATTCCGGCAAAGTGATTGCGCTTGCAAAAAACGGCGCGAGCCGCACCTGATTCTTGTACTTGAGCGATTGGATTCCCTCGCGTGCGCTGCCGTGATACCGATATGCCGCGAAGACACCGTCGAGCACGGGCGGGCAGATGAGCGCGGGAGAGGGCGAAAGCGACGCGCGACACGCGGCGCAGAGATGATCCGCGTCAAGCACCGCTTCGCGTCCGCAGAGCGCGCAGGCGACGTCTGGCGGATAGATCGCATCGAGCAGTCGGTGAAAGAGCGCGCGCAGCTGAGAGGCATTCATACGCCAAGCACCTTGAGTTCGCCAAGGCGGCTACAAAGCGCGGTATAGCGCCGGTCGGTGCGGTTGTTGCCTACCATGCTCATGAGCGCGTCCCTGCGGCCGATGCAGACCACCTGCCGTTTCGCGCGGGTGACGGCGGTGTAGAGCAGGTTTCGCGTCATCATGGGTGACGCCGCGCCAAACAGTGGCAAGATCACAATCGGAAACTCGCTTCCCTGACTCTTGTGAATCGAGATGCAATACGCCAGCTCCAGCTCATCGATGTGGGTATAGTCAAACACGGCTAGCCGCTCGTCGTCAAAGATCACGCTCATAACGCGATCAAGCTCATGGATCTGATGAATCGTGCCAAGATCGCCGTTGAACGCGCCCGTGCCGTCCTCGCTGCCGCCGTTTGGGCGCTTTTTGCGCCATTCGATCTTATAGTTGTTTTTCATCTGCATAATACGGTCGCCCTCGCGGAAGATCGTATCCCCGCTGATGTGTTCGTTCTTGTGAGGCGCCGGGGGATTGAGCGCGGCCTGCAGCTTGGTGTTGATGTTGTAAACGCCGAGCACGCCCTTTTTCATGGGCGCAAGAATCTGAACATCCAGTAGTGGCTCGCGCGTGGCAAGCACCTGCCCCGGGTGCGTGCAAATGTGCAAAATGCGATCAAGGATGCGATCCTGCGAGGCGACATCCTCAAACAAAAAATCGCTATCCGGTACATCCAGCACGGGCGCGAACCCCATGTTGATCCGGTGCGCATTGGTGATGATCATGCTCGACTGCGCCTGGCGAAAGATTTCGTCCAACCGCACGACGCGGATGGTCTCGCTGCTGATGATATCCCGCAGCACGTCTCCCGCGCCGACGGAGGGTAGCTGGTCCGCGTCGCCCACGAGTATGAGCCGCGTGCCGACAGAGATGGCCTTTAGCAGCGCGTTCATGAGCATGGCATCCACCATGCTCATCTCGTCGACGATGACCATATCCACATACAGCGGATCGTCCGAATTTCTCAAAAACCCTTCGCCGGGAACATACTCCAGCAGGCGGTGGATGGTCTTCGCCTCGTGTCCGGTCGCGTCGCTCATGCGTTTGGCGGCTCTGCCTGTTGGCGCGGTAAGCGCAACCTCCAGCCCGATCTCCTCCATGATGGCGGTGATGAAGCGGATGATGGTGGTCTTGCCCGTGCCGGGCCCGCCGGTGATGACCAGCGCGCCTTCCACCAACGCAGAGAGCACCGCGCCGCGCTGCTGATCGGAGAGCTCAAGCTTTTGCGCGGCTTGAATCGCCGCAAAATCAAAAAACGGATTCTCAACCGGCTTTTGCGAAAGACGCAGCAGCTTCTCTGCGATGTAGGATTCCATTCGGTCGAAATACGGCAGAAAGACGCCCTCCGTCTCCCCGACAAACTGCTGCACCGCTTCGCCGCGCGAGAGGAGAGTATCCAGCGTCTCGCTCAGCCGCTCTTGGTTAGCGCCCAGCAGTTTGACCGAGTAGTTGAGCAGCGAGGCGCGTGGCAGATACGTGTGCCCGTATTCGTTTGCCGCGGTGGTGAGCGCATAGAGCAGCCCTGCGCGCAGTCGGGACTCGGAATCGAATGAGAATCCGGCAACGTTCTGCGCGATTTTGTCCGCCGTGACAAAGCCGATGCCGTCCACATCCTTGATGATCTGATACGGGTCTTCCTCAATGCGCGCCAGACACAGCTCGCCGTAGATCTTGAAGAGCTTGTATGCCTGATTGACGGTCACGCCATACGGCTCCAGAGCCAGCAGAATGTCCCGCATCATGCGGTTCTCCGTGTAGCTTGCGAGGATCATATCGCGTCGTTTGGCGCCGATGCCGGAGATTTCCGAAAGCCGCAGCGGGTCTTCATCCAGCACACTGAGCGTTTCCATGCCGAATTTTGCGACGATGGCGCGCGCGGTCGCGGGACCCACGCCCTTGATCAGCCCACTGCCGAGGTATGTTTCAATGGCGGAAAGCGTGGCAGGGGCAACGGTGTGGTAAGCGATGGCTTTGAACTGGCTGCCATATTTCGGGTGCGAGGCATAGTCCCCCGTGAGTTCCAGCCGCTCGCCGACGCTCGCCAGCGGCAGCGCACCCACGACGGTGAGCTTTTCCCCTTCGTCGGGGCATAGCTCGAGCACCGTCCAGCCGTTGTCGCTGTTACGGTAGATGATGGAATTGACGACGCCGGTAATTTCAGCCATATCGTGTCCTATCGAAGTTCAATGTGTTGAATCTAAGATGAAGCTCAAAAAAGTATTGCGCCATACGGGAAGCGCCAAACAAACAATTGCCCCCGCGCGGGACGCGGGGGCTTGTAGGCTCAGGTTAGAAGTCCAGCCGGGCTTCGATGTAGCTTGTCAGTTCGCTGATGGGCAGGCGCACCTGCTCCATGGTGTCGCGATCGCGCACGGTGACGCAGCCGTCCGTCTCGGTTTCGAAATCTACGGTGACGCAATACGGCGTGCCGATCTCGTCCTCGCGGCGGTAGCGCTTGCCGATGGAGCCCGTCTCGTCAAAGTCCACCATGAACTTCTTAGCGAGCGTTTCGTAAATCGCCTGCGCCTGCTCGCTGAGTTTCTTGCTCAGCGGCAGCACTGCGCACTTAAACGGTGCGAGCGCGGGGTGCAGGTGCAGAACCGAGCGGACATCTCCGCCCTCGAGCGCCTGCTCCTCGTATGCGTTGCAGAGGAACGCGAGCGCGACGCGGTCAGCGCCGAGCGAGGGCTCCACGCAATACGGAATGAACTTCTCGTTGGTGTAGGGATCGAGATATTCAAAGTTTTCGCCGCTGTGATCGGCATGGCTCTTGAGGTCGAAATCCGTGCGGTCGGCAATGCCCCAGAGCTCGC
>DNFZ01000072.1 GCA_003486785.1 Clostridiales bacterium
GATGAATATCGTCAATGAGTATATGCCGCTCGTGTATGCGAGTATGCAGGCGGGGGCGTTGAATGCCGGGCAGCTCGGCGAACTCTCCAGCCTCAGCTTCGCCGCCTATAACAACGGCTATATGATCGGGCAGGTGTTTTTCGCGCTTTGGGTGCTGCCGCTGGGACAGCTCATCTGCCGCTCAAAATACATCCCGAAAGTGTTTGGCATTTTGTTCATCATCGAGGCTATTTGCGGGCTGATCGCCGTCGCGGCGCACTTTTTGCTCGGCAACCAAAACATTGTAACCGTATTGATGCTGCCAATGATCGTAGCGGAGTTTGCGTTCTTGTTCTGGCTGCTGATTCGCGGCATACGCGATGAAAAGGAGCAAAAAATATGAAAGCGATGGTTTATGATAAGGCATTGCCTGCGCGGCTTGCGCTTCGCGAAGTGGAAGACCCCGTGCCGCAGCGCGGTGAGGTGTTGATCCGCGTTTACGCCTCGTCCATCAACGCGGCGGACTATCGTTCTATGCGGCTCGGCATCGTCCCAAAGAACGGCATCTACGGTGCGGATGTTGCAGGAACCGTGGTCAGGTGCGGCGCGGACACATCCCGCTTTGCTGTGGGCGACGAAGTGCTGGGAGACCTTGCCGACAGCGGCTTTGGCGGCTTTGCCGAGTTCGTCGCCGCGCCGGAAGCATTGCTCTCGAAAAAACCGGCCGGTGTTTCGTTTGAGACGGCAGCCGCTGTCCCGCTCGCAGGGGGAACCGCGCTGCAGGCGATTCGGCTGGCGGGCGATCTTGCGGGAAAGCGCGTGCTGATTATCGGTGCTTCAGGCGGAGTTGGCAGCTTTGCCTTGCAGCTGGCAAAGATCAACGGCGCTGTGGTTACAGCGGTGACAAGCACACGAAACCTCGACCAGGCGCGCGCGCTCGGTGCGGACTATGTGTGCGACTATACGAAAGAAAACCCTCTGGCAAAGCGGGCGCAGTATGATCGTATTTTTGTGATGCACGGAGACAGGCGCATGCGCGATCTGCGGTTTGCGCTCGCAACAGGCGGCATTGCGGTCATCGTCGGCGGCGCGCTCAAGCGCGTAATACAGGCAAGCTTGCTTGGCGGGCTCTATTCCACCGGGGGGAAACGCATCTGTGTGCTCAGCGCAAAACCCGACGCGAAGAACACGGCGGAGCTTATGCGGCTTGTCGAAACAGGCGCGATAAAGCCAGTGATAGAAAGGGTCGTTCCCCTGCATGAGATGGCGCAGGCGTTTGCCCATGTCGCCCGCGGTCACGCGGGCGGAAAGGTTGTCGTTCGTGTTGCCTAACTGGCATGACATACAAGCCGAACGAGAGGGCGAATTTCTTATTGAAGCTTGACGCGATTGGCGCGTTAGCGGGAGTTTCTGAAGATTTTTGAAAACCGGATGACATCCTCAAGCGTATGCGACAAATCTTGAGCGCTTCTCAAACGTGCCTCGGAAAACGGGATGGCTTTACGATTGGTGCTGAAAATGGCCGTCACGCCAAGATCGTAGACGGCATATGCATCGTCTGCAACATCCCCAACCACCGCAACAACCGGGATACGCAATGCGCTTGCGCGCTTTGCTACGCCTGCAACCACTTTTCCCCGCAGACTTTGAGAATCGATCTTTCCTTCGCCGGTTAGGATAAAATCGGCGCCCAACGCAAGCCGGTCAAACGCAACAAGGTCAAGAACGGTATCGATGCCGGGTTTTAGCGTGCCATTGAGAAAGGCAACCACGCCCGCGCCGAAAGCACCCGCTGCGCCGCCGCCCGGAAGCGCGGAGACATCCTGTTTCAGCTGAGACGCAATCAGACGATCCAGATAGACGAGATTTGCATCCAGCCGCGCTACCATTTCCGGCGTTGCCCCTTTTTGCGGCGCAAAAATGTAGGCGGCGCCGGATCTTCCGTGCATCGGGTTGTCGATGTCGCACATCGCGTTTAAGGTGCAGCCGGACAGGCGCTGTCTTGCTTGCGTCGGGTCGATGGAGACGATCTGCTGCAGCGTCTCGCCCGTCGGCACAAACGCCTCGCCCGCAGCGTTCCGGAAGCAAACGCCCAGCGCGGCGGCGCAGCCGCAACCGGCATCGTTTGTCGCGCTGCCGCCAAGACCAAGTATGATCTCCGTTGCGCCCGCTTCCACAGCGTGCAGGATCATTTGACCAACGCCAAACGTCGTGGTGACGGCCGGGTTTGGCCTCGCCTCCGTTAGCGGAAGCCCCGCTGCGGACGCCATTTCAATGATCGCCGTATTGCCCGATCGCAGATAAGCGGCGGCAACTTCCTCCCCGTAAGGCCCTGATACAGTCACCCGGACGGACTCGCCCTCCAAAATCTCGGAAAAGCAGGCAACCGTACCCTCGTCGCCGTCTGCCACAGGCACGGTGATTACTTCGCAGGCCGGATAGTATCGCCTGATGAGCGTCTCAGCGATCCGGCAGAAATCTAAGGAGGAGATCGTTCCTTTAAACGAGTCGGGAATCACCACGATTTTATCCATACGCAACCCTTTCGGAGATAAACATACTGTGCCGCTGTAAGGCGACTCAATAGACGAACAGCTGCGAAAAGTCTCGCAGCTGGCTTTTCTACGACTAGATTCATCAAAATCGCGCTACTGAAGCGGGCTTTCCATCGCATTCGGATTCAGAAAGGCGACCGCTTTTCCAAGAATGCGCACATTGGATCCCGCGCGCAAGACGACAGGCGCGTAAGCGGCGTTTTCTGCCATAAGCACGATCTGATTCTCATTCTTATAAACGCGCCGCAGCGTCAGAGCGCCTTCCAGCATCACAACGGCAACTTCATGGCTGCGCACATCATCAGCTATGCTGGCGTAAACGATATCTCCATCGTTGATATTGAGCTTTTTCATGCTGTCGCCCGAAAAGCGCAGCGTAAAATCACAGCGGATGTTCTGCGGCACTTCGTCATAGCAGGCGACGTTTTGCTCGTCCAGCAGAGAACAACCTCTGACTGAACGGTAAATGCGCGGTTTAACGATCGAAGTGGGTAGCGAGGTGATCTGCCCGGATTTCGGGGAAACGCTAGGATAGGCCCGGCGCGTCTCTTCATCCACGATAAGATAATCTACTGTCACCTCAAAAAAGCGCGAGAGCTTAATCAGCGTGGAACGCTTGATGTTCTCCGTGCCTTTTTCATAAAAGTTGACAATCGTCATATAGGGAATGCCCGAGAGCCGCGATAGCTGAGATTTATTGATGCCGCGCTCGGACATAAGGATGTCGAGTTTTTCCGTCATCGTCATCGCAATACACCCCGTAAGATGAAGTACCGTGTGAACGGATACGCCTTTTGGCTGTGCGCCTTACCGCAATCATAGCGAATGCATCACGAAAAGGCAAGCGTTTTCTACCATGTAGCGTAGGATTTCTTTTGCATTTTTGTTTGAATATGGCGCGTACTTTTCGGCAACCACAATATATTGATTTTCTACTGAAATAACAGTTGAACGCCAGGCCGAAGGGGAGCAGCGCGACTAAAGCTTAAGCGCGCGCACCCGAATGTGAACAATCTTGATGTCGCTTTTTGCGTTCCTGGTGCGCTTGCTTTTCGACCATAAAAATGATATGGTAACAAAAAACGGAGGCTAAGCGAAATGGGCAAATACGTCATCAAACAAGGCAAAACGGGATCGTATTTCGTGCTCAAGGCGGCAAATGGTGAGATCATTGGCAGGTCGGAGATGTATTCCTCCGAAGCCGCGGCGAAAAACGGCGTCGAGAGTGTGAAAAAGAACGCCGCCGTTGCGCAGATAGAGGACCAGACCGTCGAGGGCTGGAAAAACGTTGCAAACCCTGTCTTTGAGCTCTACAAAGACAAGGCGGGCGAGTTCCGCTTCCGTCTGCGCGCGAGAAACGGCGAGCCGATCCTTGCTTCCGAAGGATATTCAGCCAAAGCGTCCGCAACCGGCGGCATCGAGAGCGTCAGAAAAAATGCGGACTCCGAAGTCGTTCAAGAATAACTTTTTGGCACAACAAAGCGGATATGATCTCGGCGCGACGGCATATGCTTTGATATGCCGTCGCATTTCTGAAGCGCCTGACGCTGGTCGCGTTTTTTTCGTTGGAGAATGATATGATCACGCTTTTGGCAAGACTGCTGATAAAAGACCATAGGAGCTACACATCTTCCGCCGTGCGTCTACGCTATGGCGTACTGTGCGGCGCGGTGGGGATCTTCTTCAACGCTCTTTTATTCACGGGCAAGTTGATTGCAGGCACGCTCACCGGCAGCATCGGCATTACTGCGGACGCGTTTAACAATCTTTCCGATGCGAGGAGCGCAACGATCACGCTGATCGGCTTTCGTCTGTCGGATCGAAAGGCGGATAAGGAGCATCCCTTTGGCCACGGACGGTTTGAGTATATCTCCGGACTGATTGTGTCCATCGCGATACTCCTTATGGGAATCGAGCTGGTGAAAGCGTCCTTTGGTAAGATTCTGCATCCCGAGCCGATCGAATTTTCGCTGCTTGCCGTAGGCGTTCTGGTAGCGTCGATTCTCGTGAAGATCTATATGTTTCTATACAACCGTCGCATCGGAAAAAAGATCGACTCCGCAGCTATGCGCGCAACCGCCATGGACAGTTTTTCCGACGTTGCGGCGAGCGGGGTCGTGCTGCTCTCTATGCTGGCAGGCAGGTGGACAGGCTGGCTGATCGACGGCTACGCNNGCCGGCGCTGTTTATCATTTATACCGGCGTACGTGCGGCAAAGGAAACCATCAGCCCGCTGCTTGGACAGCCACCCGACCGCGCATTTGTGGAGCGCATTGAGCGCATCGTGCTTGAGCAGGCGGGGGTTATCGGCGTTCACGATCTCGTGGTGCACGATTACGGGCCGGGCCGCAGAATGATCTCTTTGCATGTGGAGGTTCCGGCGGATGGCGATATGATTCACCTGCATGACACCGTGGACAACCTCGAGAAGCTGCTGCGCAAGGAATGCGGCTGCGAAACGGTCATCCATATGGATCCGGTGGAAACGAACAACGAGGAGACGAATCGTTTGCTCGCTAAGACCCAAGCTATCCTAACGCAGCTGGATGAACGGCTGACGCTGCATGATTTTCGCGTGGTAGCCGGGCCGACGCATACCAATCTTGTCTTTGATGTTGTGGTGCCATTCGGGTTTCCGATGACGGACGAAAAGGTGCGAAGCGCCATCTCCGAGCGCATCCATGCGCTGGAAGGGACTTACTACGCTGTGATCGAAATCGATAAGTCCAGCGTGCAAACAGAAGATGAAAACAAGCGCTGACGCCCGGAGCGAAGAAGGTTTTACTCTCGAGGCATAAAGAATTAATATTGATGAACGAACGGAGGCGTATTCAATGCTGACGAAATGGGGAAAAGCGCTCGATCGCGCGCACATTCTCCCTGAATATCCGCGCCCGCAGTTTCGCAGGAGCAACTGCGAGATTCTCAACGGAGAATGGGATTACGCCATCACTAGCGTCTCCGCACAGACGCCGCCGGAACGGTTTGACGGCACGATACTCGTGCCATTTTCGCCTGAGAGTGAGCTTTCGGGCGTTGGGCATAGGCTCTTACCGACAGAGTGCCTTTGGTATCGCCGGCAGATCGAAGCGCCGCCGGGATATGACCCAAACACCGAGGATCTGTTGCTGCACTTTGGCGCGGTTGATCAGTTTGCCGAGGTGCGGCTCAACGGCGTATCTCTTGCGCATCATGCGGGCGGTTATCTGCCGTTTTCTGTGGCGCTGAGCGAAACGTTTATCAACGGAATACCAAATGAGCTGATCGTCCGCGTGCGGGACGAGACGGACACCGTATGCTGGTCGCGCGGAAAACAGAGCAGTAGCCCGGGCGGCATCTGGTATACCCCGCAGAGCGGCATCTGGCAGACCGTGTGGCTCGAGCGCGCGCCTAAGCGACGGATCGAAGTTGTTCAGATCAAGCCGCTGTTTGATCAAAGCGAAGTAGAGCTGGTCGTCTGGACAAATTGCGGCGATGCAGGCTCCGTACAGCTGCTTGGCAGAGAGACGGCGTTTGTCAGCGGAACGCCGCTTCGCCTGCCCATGCCAGGTTTTACGCCCTGGAGCCCTGAGGAACCGAAGCTGTATGATTTTTCCATGACGTTTGAGCGGGATCATGTTGAGAGCTATTTCGCCATGCGCAAGTGTTCGCTGGAGCAGGACGAGCAAGGAACGCCGCGCCTTTTCCTGAACAACGCGCCGTATTTTCACAACGGTGTGCTCGATCAGGTCTATTGGCCGGATGGATTGTATACGCCGCCGAGCGATGAAGCGATGATCTACGACATCGAGCTGATGAAGCAGCTGGGATTCAATACGCTCAGAAAACACATCAAGATCGAGCCGCTGCGCTGGTATTATCACTGCGACAGGTTGGGCATGCTCGTTTGGCAGGATATGGTCAACGGCGGCGGCAAGTACGGCGCTGCGGCGATTTCGCTGCCGCTGGTCTTTGGCAACGCGCATCCCGACAGCGACTATGCCTATTTTGCCCGCGAAGAAGTACGCGGCCGCGAAGCCTATACCAGAGAACTGCATGAGACGGTCATGCTCCTGTATAATTGCCCCTGCATTGCCATGTGGGTGCCGTTTAACGAGGGCTGGGGACAGTTTGATGCGAATCGCGTGGTGGATTTCATCCGTGCGCTGGACGACACGCGTACGATCGATCACGCCAGCGGTTGGCACGACCAGAAGGGCGGAGATGTAAAGAGCCTGCATGTCTACTTCAAGCCTTATCGTTATTCGCGGGACGTGTTGGGGCGCGCTGTGGTGCTCAGTGAATTTGGCGGCTACAGCCGGTCGGTCGCGGAGCATAGTTACTCTAAAAAAGAGTTTGGCTATAAGCGCTTCAGAAGTGAAGAAGCGCTGATGCGCGCGTTTGAAAAGCTCTATCAGCGCGAAGTGATTCCAGCCAAAGCGAAGGGGCTTGCCGCCGCAATCTACACGCAGTTATCGGATGTAGAGCAGGAGACCAACGGGTTTGTCACGTATGATCGCGAGGTGGTGAAGATGGATCCATCCCGCGTGCGCGCCATCAATGCGCAGCTCTCGGACGCGCCCGCCGCTGCGGAAGATGCCGAGCAAACAGATGAGGAGATAAAGGCATAGCGTATGCTTTAAAAAGCGTAGACACTCATGCGTATATCTTGTACCGCACAGCGGCGCTGAACTTGCGGCGCATAAGCCGCTTGCGGTATAATAAAGCATAAAAGACAAAGGCGGTGATCGAATGGAACAGGCAATAGCGCGGCATAAGAGGGTGTTTCGGTTTCTCAGGGTAACGCTTGGCGGCATCATCCGCCGCATCTATCGCTTTCACCCGGAGCCTGCAAATCTTGGCAAGGGCCCGTTTTTGATCACCGCGAACCACAACGGCGAGCTAGATCCGGCGTTTCTCGCGCTGAGTATCCGGGAGCATATGTATTTCGTTTCCAGCGAGCATGTGTTTCGCAAAGGCTTTCTCTCGTGGCTGCTGAAGTATTTCTTCGCGCCCATCTCGCGCGTGAAAGGGACAACTGACGCGACCTCTGCGCTAAACGTGATTCGCTCGATCAAAAAGAACAACAACGTTTGCTTGTTTGCGGAGGGCAATCGCTCGTATAACGGCGTCACGGGGCCGATCTTTCCTGCGACGGGAAAGCTTGCGAAAGCCACGGGCGCTTCTCTGGTGACATATCGTCTTGAGGGCGGGTATCTTACCACGCCGCGCTGGAGCCGCACCATCCGCAAAGGCCACATGCGCGGGTATGTCGTGAACGTATACACGCCAGAGCAGCTCAAGCAGATGACGCCGGAGGAGGTAAACGACCACATCCGCGCGGACATCATGGAGGACGCATTTGAGCGCCAGCTGACGAATCCCTACCGCTATAAGGGGAAAGATCTCGCCAAGGGGCTGGAAAACGCGCTCTACTTCTGCCCAAAATGCGGAAAAACAGGCACGCTGCATAGCCACAAGGACGTGTTTGCCTGCGGTTGCGGCATTCGCGTGCGGTTTACCGAGACCGGTTTTTTTGTAAAGGTCGAGCCGGACGATCCCGAGCCGCCTTTTTCGACCGTGCGGGACTGGGATTTCTGGTAGGACAAGCGCGTCACCGAATATGCGGCCTCGCTGCAGGAGGATGAGATCGCATACGCAGACGAGGGCGTAAAGCTCATCTCCTTCGTCGCCGGACACAAGGACCGCGTGGTCGAGATTGCCAAGCTTTCCATCAGCAAGCGCGCGCTTTCTGTGGGCAGCCATCGTTTCCCGCTAGAGCGCATCAGCAGCATGGGGCTTGTGGGCGTGTATAAGATGATGTTTTCCGTAGATGGCAACTCATACGAGTTGCGCGCGGATAAAACACCCTATTGCGGCAGGAAGTACTTCACTTTTTACGAGCTCTTGAAGCATTCGGCGGAGTAACGAAGCAGACGAGCAGAATGCCAAAGAAATTGCAAAATATGAAAGAAAGATTGTAGAATGACAAAGTAAGATAATCCAAAAAGCGGCGTAAATGCGTCGCTTTTTGCTTGTTGTGCGAGAAAGAGCCAAATCGTGATTTTACACAAAATATCAAGAATAGATTAAGCGCAAATCGACAAACTTTACAAAAACCGTATCAATATCATACGACATCTGCTATGATGTTATTTGTGGGAATTTTTGAGGGGGTTGCATATGACAATCTTTAATCTTCTGTCCTTGTTCGGCGGACTTGCGATTTTTCTATATGGAATGCACCTGATGAGCTCTTCTCTGGAGAGCATGTCCGGCGGCATGCTGGAGCGTGCGCTGGAGCGCTCGACCAGCAGCAAATGGAAAGCGCTTCTGCTCGGAACGGTCGCTACCGCGGTCGTACAGAGCTCGTCCGCCACAACGGTCATGGCGGTTGGCTTTGTCAACGGCGGCATCATGTCGCTCAACCAAGCGGTCGGCATCATCATGGGCGCAAACATCGGCACCACGGTGACTGCCTGGATTTTGAGCCTGACCGGCATTCAGGGCACCTCTTTCATCGTGCAGATGTTTAAACCGACCTCGTTTACACCGGTTATCGCGGTCATCGGCGTCATCATGGCGATGTTTTCAAAAAAACAGAAGCAGAAAACCATCGGCGCGGTGCTCTGCGGCTTTGCCGTATTGATGTATGGAATGAGCATGATGTCCAGCGCGGTTGCGCCGCTTGCAAACATGCCGGAGTTTGTAAGCATCATGACAAAGTTTAGTAACCCGCTGCTCGGCGTGCTGACAGGCGCTTTGATCACCGGCATCATCCAAAGCTCCTCCGCTTCGGTCGGTATTCTGCAGGCGCTTTCTCTAACGGGCGGAATCACCTACGGCGTTGCAATCCCCATCATTTTGGGACAAAACATCGGCACGTGTATCACCGCGCTGCTCTCCTGCATCGGCGCTAGCAAAAACGCAAGGCGAACGGCGATGGTGCATCTATATTTCAACATCATCGGCTCGGTGTTCTTTCTCATTTTGTTCTACGTACTCAACGCTTTTTACCGCTTCACGTTTTTGGACGACGTGCTGGATCCTGCGCACATCGCGATCATTCACACTTCGTTCAACCTCATGGCAACCGCCGTTTTACTGCCCGCGTCGGGCCTGCTCGTCAAACTCGCCAAACTCACGGTGACGGAGAAGCATGCCCACGAGGAAGAGTGGCCGCTGGACGAACGTTTCCTCGATATGCCTGCTTTCGCGCTGGAGCAATGCAGAAACGTGATTCAGCGCATGGCAACGCTCTCGCGCGATACGTTGATCATGGCGCTGGGCACCATCGAGCACTATGATGCAAAGACGATCGCCACCGTGGCGGAAAACGAAGATATCATCGATAAGTACGAGGATCGCCTCGGCACGTATCTCGTGCAATTGAGCACGCGCAATCTCATGGAAAAGGACAGCAACGAGATCGGTATGTTTCTCCATACGATTGGAGATTTCGAGCGTATCAGCGACCACGCCGTAAACCTCACCGAGGTTGCGCAGGAAATGCACGATAAAAAGCTGGAGTTTTCGGATGCCGCGAAGGTGGAGATTCGTGTGTTCAGCAGCGCGCTGCGCGAGATATTGAACAACGCCGTGGACGCGTTTCTCAATGAAGATATTGAGGAAGCGCGCATGGTCGAGCCGCTGGAAGAAGTCATCGATGCGATCAAGGCGGACATCCGCGCGCGCCATGTCCTGCGCCTCAGAGAAGGCATCTGTACCATCGAGCTGGGATTTGTGCTCTCCGACCTGCTGACGAACATGGAGCGCGTGTCCGACCATTGCTCCAACCTTGCCGCAACGCTGATTCAAACCAAGAACGACACGTTTGATATGCATAGTTATCTGCAGTCCGTCAAGGGCGCGGACGGCGTGGAGGAGTTCACGGCGCGTGTGAAGGAATACTCCGAGCGGTTTGCGCTGCCGACGATCTGATGCGACGCAAAAATCTTGTAAACGGCTAGGCGCCGAAAAATCGATCGCTCTTCTTGCAAATCGGCGAAATAGTCTTTAAAATAGACGAAACGCCGATTTGTTTTTTTACATGTCCGGCAGAAAAACAGATGTGCAACGCAGTATGCGCATCATTTGGAAAGGCTTTTTATGTCCATCGATCGAGTGAAAGAATACTTTCGCGCAATGAACCTAGAGCAGCGCGTTTGGGAGTTTGAAACAAGCTCGGCAACGGTCGAGCTCGCGGCGGAGGCACTGAATGTGCGGCCCGCGTGCATCGCAAAGACGCTTTCCTTCGCGCTGGGCGAAGGCTGCGCGCTCGTCGTCGCAGCCGGAGACGCGCGCGTGGATAACCGAAAGTTTAAAGAACGATTTGAAACCAAAGCGAAGATGCTCTCGCCGGACGAGGTGGTGCGGTTTACGGGCAGCGAGATCGGCGGCGTTTGCCCGTTTGCCCTGCCAGAACATACGCCGGTCTATCTGGATGTATCGCTCAAGCGCTTTGCAACGGTGTTTCCCGCGTGCGGCAGCGCCAACAGCGCGATGGAAGTCTCCTGCGACGAGCTGTTTTGCTATAGCCGCGCGCGTGACTGGGTTGATGTATGCAAAGACTGGGAAGCGGCGGAGGATCTCCGGATCGACGCCGTACCGCGTGAAACCTTGCAGATGCCGTCGGACGGTGAGATTGCGCTTTCCATCGCTTGCGTTTGCGATGCGGACGAGACAAAAGGCTTCGTCCCGGCGTATAAGTTTCATATCGTGCGGTTGAGCGACGGAGCGATGGTCGGTGAAATCGACCTGCGGCTTGGATATGTGAGGAATCTCTACTTCGGCGGAAACGTCGGTTACAGCGTCAAGGAGGCGTTTCGCGGCAACGGGTATGCTGGCAAGGCCTGCAGGCTGGTCTTCCAGATCGCCCGTGCGCATGGCATGCCTTATCTGATGATCTCCTGCCGCGCAGACAACACCGCTTCGCGCAGAACGCTCGAGCGGCTCGACGGCGCGTTGTTGGAAACGCGTGTACCACCTAGCTATAGCTCGCTCTATCGGCTGGGCGAGCGGGATCCGCACTGCTATTTTCGTTTTGATTTGTAAAGAAGAAAGCAAGAAAGGCCCGAAATCGTCTTATAGATTCTCGTAAAAACAATTCTTATAATTTTATATCGCAAGATCGTGCAACACTGGTATCGGATACCCCGAAAGAGGAGACCGATGCCATTTTTTTTGACTGAACGGAAAGAAAAGCGCCTCTCGCGGCGCGCCGAAAGCGTAGGGCGCCTCAGCGTTGCATCCTACGGGAAGGAGAGCAGGACGGGAGGCGTGCCATGGCGCTGACGCGAACGCTGCGATTTGGCAGCACGGGCGCGGATGTGATGCGCATAAAGCAGCGCCTCCTTGCTTTGGGCTTTTATGCGCCGCACATCAAGGAGCTGAGAACCGAAACGTTTGGAAGGGACACGCAGCAAGCCGTCAAGGCGTATCAGGAGCTGCAGGCGCTAGTTGCGGACGGCATCGTCGGCCCGCTGACCTATGCCGCGTTATTTCCCGAGGAAGTGAATGCGCAGGCCGTTGCGGCGATAGACGGCATTCCCGCGCAGATCGGCGCTGCTGCGACGGAGGCGCTCGGCAATGCGCTGGTGGAAGCAAACAGCGTGCGCCGCGCGATTGTGTTGGACGCGCTGCAATTTGCCTTCGACACGGCAATCCCGCGTGAGTACCCGCTGAGCCTATATATCCGAGGGGGAAATCTCTACAATACAAATCTTCTGCCAAATGTGATTACGCTCGCGCGCATCGCAAGCGGAGCGAAACGGCAACCGGAGTTTTACGACGACGGACGGCGGGAGATGATGGAACGCGCGGTGCTGCAAAACCCCGGCATCACCGGTTCAGATTGCTCAGGCGGCGTCGTTGGCTTGCTTCGGCACGCGGGCGTTGTTAAGCCGGGGTTCGACCTTTCGGCGGATGGGTTTGCAAACAGCAATTCTGTCCGGCAAATCGCGTCCGGCGACCTGATGCCTGCGGATCTGCTTCATAAAAGCGGGCACATCGGGTTGTGTGTAGGCGGCGGTTACGCGGTAGAGTGGATGGGCGGGGCCTATGGCTGCCAGCTCACGCGTATTGCAAGGCGGCGCGGTTGGAATTTCGTCAAGCGCAAAGAGGATGCATTCGGTTCATGGACATCCTTCTTGCGGCCAAACTGGTATTAGGAGGGAAGACGCATGCAGCAATGGGATGTTGTGGGCGTAATCGCTGTGCTGCTCGCGCTGATTACGACCGTTGCGGCGCCGATTGTGAAGCTCACGCAGGCGATTGCAAAACTGACCGCGACCATGGAGCACATGGAGAAAAACGTAGACTGCCTGGCCGCGAACAATCGCAGCGCGCATGAGCGCATCTGGGCGCGCGCAAACGAGCAAACAGCACAGCTTAACGATCATGAAACACGAATCCGCATGATGGAAGAGTTTGACTCATAAAACAGCACTGCTCAACGATCATGAAACGCGAATCCGCATGATGGAAGAATTTGACTCATAAAAGAGGAGAAGATTGAAATGGAACTTTTATTCAACTATGGTTTGCAGGTTGCATCGACACTGCTCATCACGCTCATTGGCGTGCTGGGAACATATTTAACACTGCAACTAGGACAAAACGCGAAGTTAAAGAACATCAACGACGCGCAGAAGGAGCTCATCCGCGTGGCGAAGATCACGGTGGACGAGCTGCAGCAAACGGTAGTGTCCGATCTGAAAGCCGCGCATGAGGATGGAAAGCTCTCCGCGCAGGAGATCGCGCAGCTGCGCGAAAAGCTGCTCGACAAGACGGCTGAGAAGCTCTCCGCGTCCGCCTATGCGCTGCTTGCGGCAGCCGCGGTGGATGTGGAGGCGCTCATTCTCGGCGCTGGCGAGAGCTGGATAGAGCGAATCAAGCAGCAAGCCGCACTTGCGGAATAACGCAATCGTCAAAAGCATGCCGTCCGGAGTCGGGCGGCATGCTTTTATGTTGGCTTTGTTTAAAAAGCAACTGATATTCAAGACGGAAGTTTTTTTCACTCAGGTTTGCGCT
>DNFZ01000192.1 GCA_003486785.1 Clostridiales bacterium
ATTTTCTTCGTGCCGGAGAAAAAGCTCGTCCAGCAGATGAAGGACATCAACTACGGCGTCTCCGAAGCGGAGGACCAGAGCAAGTCCATCGAGGTGGACGGCAAACAAAAGCTCCCGCCGGAAGTCATGCGCAGCCTGATTATGATCCTTGCGACCATCACGCTCTGGTTTTTGGGGTACAACGCTGTCACGACAGCCTTTAGCAAATACGCAACCACCATGTGGGCCTCCGGCCTCAACCACGTTTCGACGTGTCTGCTGGTAGCCACCGGCGTTGCGATCGTCTCCTATCTGCCGATTGGCTTTCTAGCCTCCCGTATCGGGCGCAAAAAGACGATCGTTATCGGTCTGATCGTTGCGCTTGCATGCTTCATCTACGGCGCCATCGGCGCGCGCACGTTCTCGCCGCTTCTGTATGTCATGTTCGCGGCAATCGGCTTTGCGCAGGCGGCGGTGACGGTCAACACCTTTCCGATGGTCTGGGAGATCTCTCGCTTTGGCAACGTGGGCAAATACACGGGCTTCTACTATACCTGCTCTATGGCGGCGCAGGTGGTAACGCCCATCGCATCAGGCTATCTGCTGCAATATGTCGGCTACGATACGCTCTTTCCCTATGCCGCGGTGTTCATCGCGCTTGCGATCATCCCCATCGTGCTAGCCAAGCACGGCGACAACAAGCCTGGCAGGCCGGTCTCCAAGCTGGAGGCGCTGCAGGGTGCGGACGACTAATCGCGTAGATTCTGCAAAAATAGGGCGGGTTTGGCGTCTTTTTGCTTGACATGACACGGTAATCTCCATATAATAGTCATGTTCAAGCAGAAGCGCCCGCTTCTCACCTGCCGACGATTGTCAGGCATGGTCACAACACTCATTCGTTTATGATGGTTTGTTCAGTGGGCGCAAGGCAGCTTGTGCCCACTATTTTATTTTATTTGGAGGTGTACTGCCATCGCTATCACGGAATTGATGATCAATGAAGAGATCCGTGACCCACAGGTCCGCTTAATCGGCGAAAACGGCGACCAACTCGGCATCGTGGAACTCCGCGCTGCGCAAAAGATGGCCGACGATCGCGAACTGGATCTCGTCAAGATCGCGCCCAACAGCACTCCGCCCGTCTGCAAGCTCATGGACTACGGCAAATACCGGTTTGAAATGAGCAAGCGCGAAAAGGAGCAGCGGAAGAATCAAAAGATCGTTGAGCTCAAGGAGACGCGGCTCTCCGCGACCATCGACGTGCGCGACATGGAGATCAAAGCCAGGCAGACGCTAAAATTTCTCGCAGAGGGCGACAAGGTCAAGGTATCCATCCGCTTCCGTGGAAGGCAGATCACGCACGGCGAGATCGGAATGGACGTCATGAAGCGCTTCTTTGAAATGCTGGGCGACAACGCGGTCAAAGAGCGCGAGCCGAAGATGGAAGGCAGAAGCCTTTTCATGATTCTCGCCGCAAAAGCCGAGAAAAAGCAGGCGTAAGCCACGCGCGCGAAGCTGCGCCAACCCCCAAAACAAAAGAACATTTGCTCGCGGGAGCAAGAAAAAATACTGTCGTGAAGAAAGAACCAGGAGGAACCGACCCATGCCAAAGATAAAGACCCATCGCGGAGCGGCGAAGCGCTTCTCCCTCACAAAATCGGGCAAGATCAAGCGCGCCAAGGCCTACAAGCGCCATATCCTCTCCAAGAAGTCCACCAAACGCCTGCGCGGTTTGCGACAGACCGGCTACATCGCCGATGTCGAAGAAAAGAAGATCCGCAAGCTGTTGCCGTACGCGTAAGGAGGAGATTGAATTATGGCCAGAATTAAAAGAGCAGTCAATGCACTCAAGAAGCGCCGCAAAGTGCTGCGGCTTGCCAAAGGTTACTACGGCGCAAAGAGCAAGCAATACCGCGCCGCATCCCAGCAGGTGATGAAGTCCATGGCGTATGCGTACGTCGGCCGCAAGCTCAAGAAGCGCGAATATCGCCGCCTCTGGATTGCGCGCATCAACGCGGGCGCGCGCATCTGCGGCACCACCTACAGCCGCCTGATCAACGGGCTCAAACGCGCCGAGATCAACATCAACCGCAAGGTGCTCGCCGACCTCGCCATCACGGATATGACCGCCTTTAAGGAATTGGTTGATATCGCGATGAAGGCCAGCGCGTAAGAAGCGCAACACAGGAACCGTCGAACCATCGGCGGTTCTTTTTTATGCGCGGGCGCATACACAACACCCCCCCGTCCTTGCGCGTTTGCGCATACACACCACCTTCGTTTTTTTGCACGCATGTGCGCGTTGTCACGGTTGTCCATATTAGATTCTGTGCTATACTATACTGAAACGAAAAGGAGCCTTTTTTGATGCATCGCCTCGAGAGTGAACGCCTGATCCTCCGCAGCTTTACCGAGCAGGACACCGACGACCTCTACCGTTATGCCGTCGACCCTGCGGTTGGCCCGCGCGCGGGCTGGAAGCCGCACGAGACGCGCGAGGAGTCGCTTTCGATCGTGCAAATGTTCATTGCGGACGACAACGTCTTTGCGCTGGAACGCAAGAGCGACCGCCGCGTGATCGGCTCGATTGGCCTGCATAAGGACAAATGGCGCAACCTGCCGGATGTGCGCTCGATCGGCTACGTGCTCGCGCAGGACTGCTGGGGCAAGGGCTACATGAGCGAGGCGGTCCGCCGCGTGCTGCGCTACGGGTTTGAGGAGATGAACCTTCGGCTCATGAGCGTCTCGCACTATACCTTTAACGATCGATCCCGCCGCGTAATCGAAAAATGCGGCTTTGTCTACGAGGGCACGCTGCGGCAAACGTTTTTGCGCTATGACGGCGCGGTGTTTGACGAGGCGGTGTTCTCCATGACCAAGGACGAGTGGACAAAGCGGCAGGCGCAAGCATAAGCCGCCGCATGCAAGATATTATCAAGCCGAAAGGAGCTTTGCGTTTATGATCATCGAAAGCCGCGCAAACGAGCGCGTCAAGCAAGCGCGCAAGCTGCTCCTGCGCAAAGAGAGAAGGGCGAGCGGGCTGCACCTCATCGAGGGCGACAAGCTCGTGCGCGAGGCGGTCGCTTCCGGCGCGGCCATCGAATCCTGCTTTGTAGAGGAAGGGTATGCCTTTACACCGCCGGAGGGCGCGCCGATGTACGCGGTCACCCGCACGGTGCTGGAATCCCTCTGCGAAAGCCAGACGCCGCAGGGCATCGTCGCCGTAGTAAAAACCCCCTCCCTCACCCCGCCGGAGACGTATCCGCAGGGGCTGGTGCTCGTGCTCGACGGCGTGCAGGACCCCGGCAACGTCGGCGCAATCCTCCGCTCGGCGGACGCTTTCGGGGCGGCGGGGCTGCTGCTCTCCCCCGCGTGTGCCGACGTTTTTGCGCCAAAGACGCTGCGCGCCGCCATGGGCTCAACCTATCATTTACCCGTCTGGCAGGGCGAGCTTCTGCCGGAGCTGGCTCAGATGCTGCAGCAGGGCTTTACCGCCATCTGCGGCGATTTGCGCGGCAGTGAAACGATGCCTGCACTCTCGCCAAACGTTGCGCTCATCATCGGCAGCGAAGGCAGCGGCGTGAGCGATGCTGTGGCAGAAAGATGCGAGCGTTTTCGCCTGACCATGCGCGGGCGGGCGGAGTCGCTCAACGCCTCCGTCGCCGCAGGCGTGCTGTTGTATGTTGTTTCCGAGGCGATGCCCCGTTAAACTCCCCCAAAAATACGTTTCAAACTCAAACAAAGGAGTAGCTCATATGGAACAGGCACAAATCAAAAAAGTCCTCGTCGTGGTCGACATGCAAAACGACTTCGTCTCCGGCGCGCTGGGCAGCGCCGAGGCGCAGGCCGTCGTCGAGCCCGTCGTACAGCGCATTCTCGATTTTGACGGGCTGATTCTCTACACGCTTGATACGCATACGCAGGATTACCTCAACACGAAAGAGGGGCAAAAGCTCCCCGTGGAGCACTGCATTGCGGGCACCGAAGGCTGGGCGCCCAATTCCGCCGTCTGGATGGCGCTGATGCACAAAAACGTTGCGGACGAGCAGCACATGATCGCCAAGGACACCTTTGGCGGCGTAAGCCTGCCCATGCGCATCCACGAGATGCTTGCGGGCGTTGAGCCGGAGGAGATCGCGCTTGTCGGCCTTTGTACGGATATCTGCGTGATCAGCAATGCGCTGCTGCTCAAGGCGTTTTACCCCGAATCGACCATCACGGTGGACGCCGCTGCCTGCGCGGGCGCAACGCCGGAGGGGCACAAGACCGCGCTTACCGCCATGAAAGCGTGTCATATCGATATCATAAACGAATAGTTTTCTCTTAATTTGATGAAGGCTTGCCATATCGATATCATAAACGAATAGTTTTCTCTTAATTTGATGAAAGCGTGTCATATCGATATCATAAACGAATAATTTCCGTCGTGAACGGGAAAACACCCCGTAATCCTTAAGAGCGCCGCAAGGCGCTCTTTTTTCACGCGCCTGCTTGACACGGCGGGCAGACTCTGATACATTTAGTTTAGAATGATTCTAAATCCTATATTCTTTCTAGTTTGAAAGGCACCGTATGAAAGAATTCGACCGGGTTACCGCGCTGCTGGAGGCAAAAGGGATCAAGCCCTCTCTTCAGCGCCTGCTCCTGCTGCATTACATGCACAATGCACATGATCATCCGACCGTGGAGAGAATCCACGCGGATCTGGTAAAACAGGGGCACTCGCTCTCCAAGGCGACCGTTTACAACACCCTGACGCTGTTTGTCCAAAATGGATTGCTGCGTCTGGTGGGGCTCGATCACAGCGAAGCGCGCTACGATATACTCACGTGTGACCATGCGCATTTCGTCTGCGAGCGCTGCGGGGCGATCTATGATGTGCCGGTCGATTTTGACCAGCTCAACCTTCAGTTTCCCGAGGCGGAGCAAGTCCGGCAGCGGGATATCTTCTACCGCGGCGTGTGCAAGCGCTGCACAACGCAAGACTAACCGTCAATTCGCTTTTCTCGCAAGCAAAAAAACACAAGAAAGCGGCTACTGGAATAAAAAAACCGTAGCCCGCTACCAAAAACAAAATAAGAAGGAGGCTACTAAAATGGACGAAACAGTACGCTGCCCGGTCACGGGCAAAACGCGCGGTCCCGTTGCAGGCGGCGGCACAAGCAACCGGGACTGGTGGCCGAACCTGCTCGACCTGGAGATTCTCCATCAGCACACCCCGCTCAGCAATCCGATGGATGATTCGTTTGACTACAAGAAAGAATTTCTCTCTCTCGACCTTGCGGCTGTCAAAAAGGATCTCTATGCGCTCATGACGGACTCCAAGGACTGGTGGCCCGCGGACTATGGCCATTACGGCCCGCTCATGATCCGCATGGCCTGGCACAGCGCGGGCACCT
>DNFZ01000223.1 GCA_003486785.1 Clostridiales bacterium
GCGGCGCTTGTGTCAGTGTGCTGCTTTTTTAGCGATAGATGATGTTCATTGTGCCAAAGGAGACGTCCCCATCAACGTTCAGCGCCATGTATGCATCCGCATTCGGTTCGCCGTTCATCTGAATGGATCCAAACGCCTTGTCGGACTTGAGAAAGACGCGCATCGTTTTGGGTACGATCAAGTCAAACGTCGCAAACGAAACGTCCACATCAAGCTTAGCGTTCTGGTTCACGCGCTTAATTGCCGTGAGGTCGAGCTCGCTCTTGCCAAAGGAGATTTCGATGTCTCCACCGAGAAAATCTTCCACGGCAACCTTGCGGTTTTCTTCCGCAAACGAACAATCGTAGCTCACAAATCCGTTCTCTTCGCGATACTGGCTTTTCTTGTTCCGGTCACCACCGAAATGCACGCCGCACCATTTGTGTTTATGCGGAACGAGCGCTTCATATAGTATCGTCAGCCCCAGCAGCACGAGCAAGCCCGGCCAGATGATGCCCCAGGTGAGCACAAACGAGACTACCGCAAGATTGTAGAGCAGAAAATAGACGCCTAGCCCCGCAACCGCAAGCGCGAAGAACGAAAACCGCTTAACCATCCAGCTGATGCCCAGACCGATGATGACGGCGGGCCATACGATCCCCCAGATGCCAAAGGACACGACGCCCAGCCGCTGTATCAGGAACGCAACGCCCAGCACGATGACGAGCACCGCAAACCAGATTCCGTCTTTTTTCACGTTCTTTCCTCCGTCCCAGGAGACAGAGAACGAGCCGTCCCCGTCACTGCCGCTCTTTTGCCCATCCACAATCACGACCTTGGGTTCGATGGGCTTGACGCCTAGCAGTTCATCTGTGGTGACGCCGAGCTTTTCCGCCAGCATCGGGAGAATTGAAATATCCGGACAGGATACATCGTTCTCCCATTTGCTGACTGCCTGCGCCGATACCCCCATCATTTCGGCGAGCTGTTCCTGTGTGTACCCCTTCTCTTTGCGCAACTGCATGATGCGCTTCCCCATCGTTTGTTGTTCCATGATTTTTTCCCTCTCTTTCTTGAGATTATTATGGCACAACGCGTAAATCTTGAACATATACTGTTTATCTAGTTTAAAAATTCTTTTCAACTCAAAGTAGAATTCCGCTCAACTTTACGAATGAAATCAAATCGCAACTCAACCGTGGATTGATTTTTGCTCAACCCCCGCATTTCTTTACAGAGCGCTCGGTTTTTAGTACAATACTGGTGGCACCAAAAGGAGGTATAATCCAATGGCATTGAGAACCATTCGCACGGACGATGATCCGTGCCTCTATAAAGTTTGCAGGCCTGTCGAGAAGTTTGATAAACGTCTGCATGATCTAATCGAGGATATGTTTGAAACGATGGACGCTGCAAACGGCGCTGGCCTTGCCGCGCCGCAGGTGGGCGTTTTGCGCCGGGTCGTCGTGGTGGATGCGGGCGAGGGCAGATTTGAGCTGGTGAACCCGCGCGTCATCCTTTCGGAAGGTTGTCAGGGCGGCTATGAAGGTTGCCTGTCCTTTCCCGGGCAAAGCGGCTATGTAGAGCGCGCGGCGCACGTTATTATTGAAGCGCAGGATCGAAAAGGTGAGAAACACACCTACGACACCAGCGATTTTTTCGCACGCGCCATGCAGCACGAGCTGGATCATCTCGACGGCATAGTCTATCTAACCAAGAAGACGGAGCCGCCGGAAGGCTTTGACGAAGAATCGCAAGCCGAGGAGAACATGGGATGAGAATCGCCTTTCTCGGCACGCCGGAGTTCGCGCTGCCTTCGCTGGAGATGCTGCAAAAAAGCGGGCACACGCTTGCCGTATTCACGCAGCCCGACCGCCCGGTTGGCCGCCACGCGACATTGACGCCCCCGCCGACGAAAGCATATGCCCTCGCGCACGGTATACCCGTGTATCAGTTTGAGAAGATTCGTCTGCCGGAAGGTGTTGCGGCGCTTCGATCGTTTGCGCCGGATCTGATGGTAACCGCGGCATTTGGTCAACTCCTTTCGGCAGAGAATCTTGCAGTACCGAAGTTCGGCTGTATCAACGTGCACGGATCACTGTTGCCGAAGTATCGCGGCGCGGCTCCGATCCAGTGGGCGATCATCAACGGCGAAACCGAGACGGGCATCACCACCATGATGACCGATATCGGCATGGACACGGGCGACATTCTGCTGGCCGACCGCCTTGCGATTGAACCCGATGAGACCGCAGGCGAGCTGTTTGAACGCATGGCGCTACTCGGCGCGGAGACGCTTAAAAGAACGATTGCCGCGCTGGAGGCGGGCACACTTGTGCGCACGCCGCAGGACGAAGCGCAGGCGACAAAATGCCCCATGCTCAAGAAAGAACACGGCAAACTCGATTTTTCGCTCTCAACCGCTGCTGTTCACAATCGTGTACGCGGCACAAAACCCTGGCCGGGCGCATATGCCCTGCTCGATGGCGAGCCGCTCAAGATTCACAAGACGCGGCAATCCGATTTGACTCTCGGTGAAGAATCGAACGGTATATTAAAAGGAAACGCGAAGCTTGGCTTTTTTGTCCGCTGCGCGGACGGCTGGTTGGAAATTGTCGAACTCCAAGCCACAGGCGGCAGACGCCTGAACGCCAAAGACTATCTCTTGGGCAGATCTTTGGAAGGAAAGGTGCTCGTTTGAACACACGCAGGCAGGCGCTGGACGCGCTGTGCGACATCACAGACCGCGGGGCTTATGCAAACCTGCGCGTCAAACAACTCACATCGTCCCTGCCGGAGCGCGAGGCTAAATTGGCCGCCGCGCTCGTTTACCATACGCTCGATCATTTGCTCACCATCGACTATTATCTGGCGCACTTTGTCAAGGGTGCGCAAAAGCCGGCAATCCGCGGCATCCTGCGGCTTGGGGTCTGCGAGCTGTTGTTTCTCTCCACCCCTGCGCACGCCGCGGTGAGCGAGAGCGTGGGGCTCACCAAAGAGGTCGGTAAAGCCGGACTGAGCGGGTTTGTCAACGCTGTCTTGCGCAACATCGACCGCAGCCGCGCCTCTCTCCCGCCGTTTCCTTCCGATCCTGTCGAGCGGCTTTCGATTCAGTATAGCTATCCTATATGGATCGTGCGTGAATGGGTCTCACGCTTTGGCGAAGCGCAGACGGAGGCGCTGCTCTCCCGCCCTGCATCGTCCATTCAGGTGCGTGCGCAGCATCCATTCACGCGCGAGGCGCTGCAAAAAGCGCTGCCGGTGGCGAGCACGATCAATCATCTCGACGAAAACTCGCTCTCGCTTGAGCGCGGTTTCGACATCGCCGCGCATCCGCTTTTTCTGGAAGGCAAGTTCACCGTGATGGGTGAAGGCGCGATGCTCGCCTGCCGCGCGCTGGGCGACATGACCGGCAAGCGTGTGGTGGACGCCTGCTCCGCCCCCGGCGGCAAGAGCGCATATCTTGCAAGCCTGACGCGGAACGAGATTCACCTCACATGCTTTGAGCTGCACGCACACCGCAAAGAACTGCTCGACAAGACGCTCGCGCGGCTGCATGTTGTCGCAGAAATGCTGGAAAAAAACGCGGCAGTATTTGATCCCGCGTTTGAAGTGATGTTTGACGGCGTATTGATCGACGCGCCTTGCAGCGGATTGGGGCTGCTCGGCGACAAGCCGGACATCCGCTACAGCAAGACAGACGCGGACATCACGGCGCTGGTTGAGATTCAAAAAAACATTCTGGAAGCCTGCGCAAGATATGTCAAACCCGGCGGCGTGCTGGTCTACGCCACGTGCACCATTTCCCACCGTGAAAACGAAGCACAGATAGATGCGTTTCTAGATGCACACCAAGCGTTTTCACTCGAAGTGATCCCGCTCCCTCTGGCTAACGACGGGCAGATTCAATTATTGCCGCATGTGCATCACACCGACGGATTTTTTATTGCGAGGATGAGAAGATGTATCTAGCGGATATGACAAAAGCCGAAATCGAACGTCTCTTGTCCGAATTCGGCGAGCCGAAATACCGCGCGGGGCAGGTTTGGGACTGGCTCAACCGCGGTGCGCGCGCGCAGGAGATGACCAATCTGCCCGCAACGCTGCGCGAAAAGCTCGCCGCCATCCCCTACGGTGGCGTGGAGATCGAACGAAAACTGTTTTCCGCAAAGGACGGCACGGTGAAGTATCTCTTCCGTTTGGAGGATGAAAACCTTGTCGAAGGCGTGCTGATGCGCTATCATTATGGTAATACGCTGTGTCTTTCCACGCAGATCGGCTGCAGCATGGGCTGTAAGTTCTGCGCCTCTACGCTCGACGGCTGCATACGCAATCTGCGCCCGGGCGAGATGCTCGGTCAGATCCTCGCCGTGGAGCGGGACGAACCGCCGAAAGAAACGGGGCATCGCACGGTAACCAACATCGTGCTCATGGGCAGCGGTGAGCCGCTGGATAACTATGATAATGTGGTAGCTTTCCTCAACCGCGTGACCGCGCAAGAAGGGCTTCGCATTAGCCCGCGCAACATCTCCGTTTCGACCTGCGGCATCGCGCCAAAAATCGCCGCTTTCCTGCAGGACGCGCCGCATGTAACGCTCTCGATCTCTCTGCATGCGCACGACGACGAGACGCGCACCTCGCTCATGCCGGTCAACAAAGCCTACCCCATCGACAGCGTGATTGCCGCCGCGAAACAGTATGCGGACAAAACCGGCAGACGCGTCGTGTTTGAATACGCGCTCATCGACGGCGTGAACGCCTCGATTGCGGACGCGGATGCGCTTTCAGCAAAGCTGCGCGGCATGCTCTGCCACGTGAATCTAATCCCGCTCAACCCCGTGCCGGAGCGCGGGCTTGCGGGAGTTACGCGCACAGAGGCAGAACGATTCTGCGCAAGACTTGCGGAACGCAACATCTCGGCAACCATTCGACGCGAAATGGGAACGGACATTGAAGGCGCTTGCGGACAGCTGCGCAGGAGGATTCTGCATGAAATACGCGGTGAAAACTGACATCGGGAAGCGTGTCCACAACGAAGACAGCTACTTTTTGACCGAAAATAACGACTTGCCAATGCTCTTTGCCGTAGCGGACGGCATGGGCGGGCACGCCGCAGGCTCGGTTGCCAGCCGCATGCTCGTCGAAGAGCTTGCGCTCGTTGAGCGCAACGTAGAGCCATCACGGGAGCTGCAGGCTTTGCGGCAGGCCATTGAACACGCAAACCTCGCCATCTATCAGGCGGCGGAACAGGATAGCACACTGCGCGGCATGGGGACAACCCTGGTTGCAGCGCTCATTTTGGGAACGCACTATATCGCGGCGAACGTCGGCGACAGTCGCATATTTCATTTTGACGGCGAGTCGCTCACGACGGTCACGACGGATCATTCTCTGGTTGAGCAGCTGGTGCTTGCCGGCGCAATTACGAAAGAAGAAGCGCGGGTTCACCCGCAGCGCAACATCATCACCCGCGCGGTGGGTGTTTCGCCCGTTGTGGATGTCGATCTCTTTGAGCGCGACTGGCATGCGGGCGATATCCTCTTGCTCTGCTCGGACGGGCTGCATGGTTCGGTTGACGAGGACGATATCATATCCGTTCTTTCATCCAGCCGGTCTCTTGAGAGTATGTGCGATCTGCTGCTTCAGCTCGCGCTTGATCACGGCGGAACCGATAACATCACGGCGGTCCTCGTTCGACTGGAAGAGGGTGACGCTGTATGATTGCGCAGGGAACCATCGTCGGACATCGTTATCGTATCGTAGACCTCATTGGCACAGGCGGCATGGCGCACGTTTACCGCGCGGTCAACCTCAGCTCGCGCAAGGTTGTCGCCATCAAGGTGCTCAAGGACGAGTTTCGCAACGACGCGGAATTTTTGCGCCGATTTGAGCGGGAAGCACGCGCGGTGCTGCATCTTTCGCACGAAAACATCGTGCGCGCATTCGACGTTGGCGAAACGGACGGGCTGCCCTATATCGTGCTGGAGTATGTCGACGGGCGGACGCTCAAAGAGATCATCGACGAAAACGGACCTATGCCCTCGCGCATCGCTGTCGCGCTCGCCGTACAGGTGCTCGACGCGCTCGATGCCGCGCACGCCGCGGGCATCATCCACCGCGATGTCAAGCCACAGAACGTGATCGTGATGCAAAGCGGAAAAGTCAAGCTCATGGACTTCGGCATCGCGCGCGAGGTGGACGCAAACACCGTCACCTTCGCGGGCTCTACCGTGCTTGGCTCCGTGCATTATCTCTCGCCCGAGCAGGCAAAGGGACTGCCCGTAAGCGAAGGGAGCGATCTGTACTCTGCCGGCATCATGCTCTACGAGATGCTGACCGGACGTGTGCCGTTTGAAGGCGATAACTCCGTTTCCATCGCGCTCAAGCACATCAGCGACATTCCCGTGCCGCCGATTGAGCTCACCGCAAAGATATCCCCCGCGCTCAACGATGTCATACTCCGCGCGCTCAACAAGGATGTCAACCGCCGCTACGGCACGGCGACGGAGATGAGCGCACACCTGCGCCGCGCGCTAAAGGAACCATCGGGAGATTTCGCTAGATTTGCGCCCACAGCCAAGCCGCAGCAAATCAAACCCGCGCAAAAGAAAAAACCGCACGGTGCGCTGAAAATCGGGCTGACCGTCGGCGTTCTCATCGCGGTTCTAGTCGGTGTTTTTCTCGTGCTTCGGGATGTTTATCAGACGGAGTCCACCGATTATGACATGGTGCCGACGCTGATAGACCGCACGGTTGAGGAGGCAAAGCAGCGCGCCGTCAACTACGGTTTTGTTTTTGAGATACAGGATTATGAAAACGATGACAACGTTGCAAGCGGCCACGTGATCATTCAAACACCGGAAGGCGGAACGAAGGCCAAGCTCGGCTCTACGATTTACGGCATCATAAGCCTTGGTCCCGCCGCTCCGATCGTGCCCAATCTGATCGGCCTTTCGCCGGACGAAGCGCGGCATACGCTTGAAGAGACGGGCTTGGTGCTCGGCAGCGTGAACTATCGCATCTCTGAAATCGCCATCGGCTACGTATGCGAGCAATCCCTTCCGCCGGAAACGGAAACGCTCAACGGGCAAGTGATTGACATCGTCATCAGCGCGTCCTCAGAGACCACGTTTGACATGCCATACGCCATGGATTTGCCGCTCAACCTCACGCTTGATCAACTCAGGCTCGCGTCGTTTCACAACATCTTCGTGCGGTATGCCGAGAGCAATATCGTAGAGGACGGCGTGGTCTATCTGCAAGACCCTCTGCCGGGCACACAGGTTTTGCCGGAAATGCCCGTGACGCTGACGACTTGCGGCAAGCCTGTCTATCCATACGTATCGGACATCGCTTTTAATCTGGACGTTGAGAGCAGCGGAAC
>DNFZ01000061.1 GCA_003486785.1 Clostridiales bacterium
AACGGGCTTTCGTTTGACGACACGTTTGAGCAGATCACGGAGCGCTATGTCGGCATCGAACAGGAGCTGGGCTTAAAGACGAATATCGCGTCTGAGCTCTCCGCGATCAAGAAAAACATTCTCTCGGGAGCGAGCGAGGACTATATCGCAAGCCGCGGCGAATACTTGAGCGGGCTGCTGCTGGCGGATTATCTCGGCTTCGATTTTTACGACGCGGCGGAGCTCATCAGCTTTCACGCGGACGGCACATATGACGATGAAACCACACAAAAGTGGACGCAGAAGCTCGCGGACACGCAGAATGTCGTTATACCTGGCTTCTATGGCCGCAAGCGCGATGGCAGCATCAAGACCTTTTCACGCGGCGGCAGCGACATCACGGGCGCGATCGTTGCGCGCGCGACGCAGGCGGACGTCTACGAAAACTGGACCGACGTGAGCGGTTTTCTCATGGCGGATCCGCGCATCGTCGAGAACCCCAAGGTCATCTCGGTGGTCACGTATTCCGAGCTGCGGGAGCTGAGCTACATGGGCGCGACCGTCTTGCATGAGGATTCGATCTTCCCTGTGCGCCGCGCGCAGATTCCGATCAATGTGCGCAACACAAACAGCCCCGAAGACGAGGGTACGATGGTCATTCCTGACGCGTTCTTAAAGTATTACAAGCGCGAGGGCGTGCTCACGGGTGTAGCCGGCCGCAAGGGTTTCACGGTCATCACGGTCTACAAGGACAACATGCACAACGAGGTGGGCTTTGGCTATCGCATGCTGCGGGTGCTGGATCGCTACAACATCTCCTTTGAGCACATCCCCAGCGGTATCGACACCATGAGCCTCGTCATCTCGGACAGCAAACTCAAGGAGCATCTTGAGCAGGTTTTGCGCGAGATTCAGCGGGACTGCGAGCCGCAGAGCATCGAGGTGTATTCCAATATGGCGCTCGTCGCCACCGTCGGCAAAGGCATGATCCGCTCACTCGGCGTGGCCGCGCGGCTCTTTGGCGCGCTCTATGAGGCGGGTGTCAACGTGCGCATGATCGACCAGGGCTCCTCGGAGATGAACATCATCGTCGGCATCGAAAACGACGACCTCGATACTGCCGTAAAAGCCATCTACCGCGCTTTCGCGTAAAGCAAAATCCAACGCTGCACAGAGCTCCTCCAATCGGGGGAGCTTTTTTATGCGCGGCGGGGGTTGGCTCAGACCACATTGACAATCCGCACGCGCAGGGATAGAATGAACACAAGACAGAATCATAACCGAAATGGAAGTGACGTACCGTGTCCCACAAGGGTGCCCGTTACGACGCGCCAGTCGACTGGAGCGACCCCGACCAGGCCGCAACACAGGCGAGAATCGACGTGCTTCGCAACATGATTTCCGTTAATCCGATGAGCTATTCAGAAAAAGACATGCTGGTTCGCCAGCGCCTCGCCGCCGAAACGCGCAGCTCGCAAGCCGCAACCGTAGCAAAAGAGAAGAAGCCACCGAAGAACTGGGATATTTGAACGGACTACTGAAAACAAGCGTACCAAAAAGGCGCTCCTCACCGGGAGCGTCTTTGCTATTGCGCTTCTTATTGCACAAACGAAAAAGCGAGCGCCTCCAGCAGATCGGCCACCTTCTCCATCGCCTGTGTGCTGATGAACTCATAACGCCCGTGGAAATTATGCCCGCCGGTGCAAAGATTGGGGCAGGGCAAGCCCATGTAGCTCAAGCGCGAGCCATCCGTGCCGCCGCGGATGGGCTCAAAAAAGGGCTTGATGCCGACGGCTTCCATCGCGCGCACCGCCGCGTCTACGATAAATGACGGTATCTTCGACTTCATGTTGTAATAGGTGTCGCTCATCTCCAGCGTGACGGTTCCCGTGCCATATTTATCGTTCATGAATGCGCAGGCTTTTTCCATCAGGGCTTTTTTTTGCGTAAACTTCTCCATATCGTGGTCGCGCAGTAGATAGTATAGATACGCGCTGTCCACGCGCGCATCCAGCCGCTCCAGATGGAAAAATCCCTCATAATCCGCGGTGCAGGCGGGGTTTTCGAGGGCGGGCAGTAGCGCGTGCAGTTCCATCGCCACGAGCGAGGCATTGATCATGCGCCCTTTTGCGCTGCCGGTGTGCGTGCTGCGTCCACGGATGTGGATCTGCGCACCTGCGGCGTTGAAGCACTCGTAATTGATCTCGCCCAGCGCGCCGCCGTCGACGGTGTAGCCAAAGTCCGCGCCAAACGCGGGCACGTCGAAGAGATCCACCCCACGCCCAACCTCCTCGTCCGGCGTAAATCCGATGCGGATCTTGCCATGCTCCCCTCCGCCGGGCTGCAGCAGGCGCTCGGCCAGCGTCATAATCTCGGCAACGCCAGCCTTGTCGTCCGCGCCAAGCAGCGTCGTGCCGTCGGTGCAGATGATCTCCTCGCCGATGTGCCCCAGCAGCGCAGGGGAATCGGCGGGCGAGAGCGTGTAGCCGTTGCCCATGTCGATATCTCCGCCCGCGTAGTCTGGCGTGAGCACGGGCTTTACGTTTGCGCCGCTAACCGCGTCTGCGGTGTCCACATGTGCGAGCAGGCCGATGACAGGAGCGCTTCTTTTCGTGTTTGCGGGTATGCTTGCAGTGACGTACCCGTGCTCATCGAGCCGGACCTCCTCCGCGCCCAGCGCGATGAGCTCGTCGTGCAGCAGGCGGCAGAGCACGAGCTGCTTGTCGGTGCTGGGGATTTTGTCCATGTGCTGTTCCGATTGGGTGTCGATCTTCACGTACCGCAGAAAGCGGTCTTTGACGGATTCCATGCGTTTATCTTCCTCGATTTCTCCGATTATGTTCTTTGTGAGCATATCACGTGCGTTTTCGAATGACAAGGGAGCGAGCGTGTAAGCGCGTTCCAAAAATCGGAAAAGGCGTTTCCGCTTTCAGGAAACGCCTCTCAGGTCGGTTTAGTGAACACTGATTCCGATTATATCCGAGAACGGAATAAGGGGAATGCGTTAACGGTCTTTTTGGTTCTGGAAGCAAGCGCTGCAGTACACGGGACGGTCGTTTCTGGGTTGGAACGGGACTTTGGTGGCAGCGCCGCACTCTGCACAGACCGCATCGAACATCTCACGGTCGCTGCTGCGCGTTGTCTTTCTGCTGGAGCGG
>DNFZ01000195.1 GCA_003486785.1 Clostridiales bacterium
GTTTTGTGGAAGACCACGCGTATGAAGTCGATGAAAAAGCGGCTACGGCGTTTGATCAATCCTTCCCGCCGAAGGAAAAACGGGAGGGGCTACCGTCGCAGCTGAAATTTAAAGAGCATGTTGCCATGCGAAAACCACGAAAATAACGCAGATCGGGTTGCAATCCCGGGCGTACTTGGTTAGAATACTCGTTATGAAACTGCAACAGGAATGCGTTGCCTGCATCATCGCGCAGGTGAAGAATGTCACGAAGATGCTGCATATGTCCGCACCGATACAGGACGCGGCGATGAAGGACACGCTCGATTATCTCAAATTTGTCAATTACGAGAGCTGCACGCCCGAATCCATGGGCGATATTTGGCGGATTATGCTCGGGCATATTGGCGATTGTGATCCATATGCCGCAATCAAATCCCGCTGCAATCTTGAGGCGATGAAGATGGTTCCATCAACGCGCGAGAAGATTGCGCGCGCAAAAAAGCCGCTTGCCGTAGCGCTCAAATATGCCGTTGCCGGTAATCTGATCGATTATGGGATGGAGCATCCGGTTTCGATTGAGGAGCAAAACGCGCAGATCGACGCGATTGCACGCACGCCGTTTGCAATCGATAACAGCGATCGCCTGATTACGGCGCTCGTTCGCGCTAAGACCATGCTGTATCTGGGCGACAACGCGGGGGAGATCGTGTTTGATAAGCTGCTCATCGAGCGGATTCGGCTGATGTATCCCTCGCTCGATGTCTCGTTTGTCGTGAAAGGCTCCGCCGTGCTCAACGATGTGACCCGCGCAGATGCGGAGGAGGTCGGAATGGGAGAAGTTGCGCGTGTGATCGACAACGGAGACGCATCTCCGGGTACGGTGCTGCCGCGCACGAGCGAGGCGTTTCAAAAGGCGTTTGCCGCAGCAGATGTCGTCCTCTCCAAAGGGCAGGGGAACTACGAGAGCCTCAGTGGCGTGAAGAAAGACAATCTATTCTTTCTCTTTACCGCCAAGTGCGATACGGTCTGTGTAGAGGCGGGCGTGCCGAAGCTTTCGATTGTCTGTATGCAAAACAGAAGTATATAACAGAACATAACATCGAAAACACTGAAATAACACTGCGTTTTTATACGTGGTGTTCTTTTTTTTGATTTAGACATGAGTTTGTTTCTAATAATCTTAGTGGTTGAGATGTTTATCGGAATAAACCTTGACAGGTAAACGTGGAATGTTATAAAATAACATCGTAAAGAAAATGTTTAACAATCACCTGATCACATAAGGAGGCACACCATGGCAACACCGGTCATCATGCCGCGCCAAGGGCAGTCGGTCGAGAGCTGCATTATCACAGAATGGATGAAGAAGGTAGGGGACACGGTCTCTGTCGGAGACGTGCTGTTTTCCTATGAAACGGATAAGTCCACATTTGAAGAAGAAGCAAAGATTGACGGAACGCTGCTCGCCGTGTTTTACAATTCGGACGACGACGTTCCTGTTTTGATGAATGTCGCCGTGATCGGCAACCCCGGCGAATCGTTCGCCGAATTCGCGCCGGATGGTGCAGTGACAGCGGCTCCGGCAGCAGTCGAAGCAAAAGTCGCTCCCGTGGCTGAGACAGCGCCCGCCGTGCAGGCAACGGCCGCGCGCGCAGAGGGTGTGTCTCCTCGCGCAAAAAATGCCGCAGAAAAGCTTGGGGTCAATCCCGCCGAGGCGGCGCCAACCGGCCCGCACGGCAGAGTGATCGAGCGGGATGTTCTCGCTCTTGCAAAAGAAAACCGCTTTGGTGGTGATGCGGTCTCGCATAGCGCCATCACTACGCCTGTCGCCGCGAAGACTGCCGAAGCGCCCGCCGTGCTCAACGCAACGGAGTATGACGAGGTCAAGCTGCCCAATCTGCGCCGCGTGATCGCCAAGACCATGCACGACAGTCTGGCCGAGATGGCGCAGCTTACACACAGCACCACCTTTGACGCGACGAAGATGCTTACCTTCCGCGAGAGCCTGAAAACGGCGCCGGAAAGCATGGAGCTGCCGAAGATCACGATCAACGACATCATTCTCTTTGCCGTCTCGCGCGTGCTGACGAAACACGAAGGCTTAAACGCGCACATGCTGGGCGACAAGATGCGGTTTTTCAAGCACGTCAATCTCGGAATCGCGGTGGACACCCCGCGCGGATTGCTGGTGCCGACGCTGTATGCTGCCGAAACGAAGTCGCTTGGACAGATTGCCGCAGAAACGAAAACCCTCGCGAAATCCGCCATCGACGGCAGCATCAACCCCGACCTGTTGCAGGGCGGTACATTCACCATCAGCAACCTTGGACTATTTGGCATCGAGAGCTTCACGCCCGTGATCAACCCGCCGCAGGTGGCGCTGCTCGGCGTTTGCGCCATAACGGAGCGCATCCGCACCGCGGACGGCCAGATTACGGCATATCCCGCGATGGGACTTTCGCTGACCTATGATCACCGCGCGGTTGACGGCGCGCCCGCCAGCCGTTTTCTAAAAGACCTGGTCACCGCGCTGGAACACTTCGACCTGCTCCTGATCGGTTGAGGAGGAAACGAATATGGCATTTGATCTAATTGTAATCGGCGGAGGTCCCGCCGGCTATCTTGCCAGCGAGCGCGCTGGACACGCGGGATTGAGCGTGCTCTGCATCGAGGAGCGCAGCGTGGGCGGCGTCTGCCTCAACGAAGGCTGCATCCCCACAAAAACGCTGCTCTACTCCGCGAAGATCTTTGACAATGCGGCGCATGGAGACAAATACGGCGTCACCGTCGAGGGGATACAGATTGACCACGCGAAGGTTGTCGCCCGCAAGGATAAGGTCGTCAGGACGCTGGTCGCGGGCGTTTCCGCTGCGCTTCGGGCAAACCATGTCACGCAAGTCAATGCACGCGGCGTGATTACGGGGAAGAGTGATGAAGGCTACACTGTGACCGCAAACGGCGAAACCTATATTGGCAAAAGGCTCTTGATCGCGACCGGTTCGTCTCCCGCCGTCCCGCCGATTCCCGGCCTCAAGGAAGGCATCGCAGCAGGATTTGTCTGCACCAATCGTGAAATCCTCGCGCTCAAAGAAAAGCCCGAGCACCTTGTCGTCATTGGCGGCGGCGTAATCGGGCTGGAGCTTGCGAGTTACTTTACCTCGGTCGGCTCGAAAGTGACCGTCATTGAAATGCTCGACCACATTGCGGGTGAAAACGATGCGGAGCTGGTCGCGCTGCTCAAGAAAAACTTTGAAAAGCGCGGAATCACGTTCCAGCTTTCAGCGAAGGTCACCGAGGTGACCGCCAACGCCGTCAAGTATGAAAAAGACGGTGTCGTTGCGGAAGTTGTTTGCGATAAGGTGTTGCTCTCCATCGGTAGGCGCGCCAACACAAACGGCATAGGCTTAGAGAGTATCCATGTGCTCACCGAACGCGGCGCGATCGTCACCGACGCGCACATGAAGACCAACCAACCGGAAGTATATGCCGCGGGCGATGTCAACGGAAAATCCATGCTCGCGCATACCGCGTATCGCGAGGCGGAGGTTGCGGTCAACGGTATGCTCGGCAAAAAGGACACCATGCGTTATGAAGCGGTACCCGGTGTGATCTACACCAATCCGGAGCTCTCCTCGGTTGGCGAAACCGAAGCCAGCGCGAAGGCAAAAGGGCTTGACGCAACCTGTGTGAAGATTCCGATGCGCTTTTCCGGCCGGTATCTCGCGGAGAATGAGGGCGGAGACGGCGTCATGAAGCTCATCGTCAACAACGCTACCAAGCAGGTACTCGGCGCGCAGATGCTCAGCAATTATTCCAGCGAATTCATCGTCAGTGTGGGCACATTCATCGAACTCGGGCTGACCATCGATGAAATCAAACAGATTGTATTCCCGCATCCGACGGTTTCCGAGA
>DNFZ01000153.1 GCA_003486785.1 Clostridiales bacterium
CTCCGCACGTAGTACACGGTCTTGACGCCCTGCTCAAAGGCAAGGATATAAAGGCTGAGCACCTTGCGGAAGGTAAACTCGTTGGTGATATAGATGTTCATGCTCTGGCTCTGGTCGATGTGCCGCTGGCGCACGCCCGCCGCGCGAATGCTCCACGTCTGGTCGATCAGATGCGCGCTCTTGTAATACCAGAATGTCTCCGGCGAAAGATCGGGCGCGACGCGCGGAATCAAGCCATTTTTTTTCTCTTCTAAGAAGTAGCGGTTCATCACAGGATCGATGCCCGCGGTCGTTCCGGCGATGATGCTCGTGCTGCTGGTTGGCGCGATGGCGAGCAGCCAGCCGTTGCGTAGGCCGGTTGTGGCGACGCGGTTGCTAAGCTGCTGCCAGCGCTCGCTCGTGTAGCCGCGTTTTTTGAAATACGCGCCTGTCTGCCAGTCGCTGCCCTCGAAGAGCTCATATCGTCCTTTGTCGGCAGCGACGTCGCAGCTCGCGGTGATCGCGGCGAAGCTGATCCGCTCAAACACGCGGTCGACGAACTTCAGGTGATCCTCGCTCTCCCAGCCGATGCGGTTTTTCGCCAGCATATGGTGATATCCGCTCACGCCAAGACCGATCGGACGATAGCGAAGGTTGTTCACCTTGGCATACGGCACTGGGAAGAAGTTGAGGTCGATGACGTTGTCCAGCGCGCGGACGACGTGGCCAGTGATGGTCTCCAGCTCGTCGCCTGCGAGATCGATCTGACCTAACGACAGGCTTGCAAGATTGCAGACCACGAAGTCGCCGGGCTTTGTGGTGGTGACGATCACCGTCTCGCCGTCTGTATCTACAATCTCCTGGCTCACGTCCGAAATTCCGCTCATATTCTGCGCAATCTCCGTGCAGAGGTTGCTGCAATAGATCATGCCTTTGTGGTGGTTCGGGTTCGCGCGGTTGACCGCGTCGCGGTTGAAGACAAACGGCGTGCCGGTCTCGATCGCGCTTTTGAGGATCATGCGCACAAGCTCTTTGATCGGGATGACGCGCTTTTCGATGCGGCTGTCCGCCACGCAGTCGCGGTAGCGCTCCTCCCACGCCTCGCCCCAGAAGTCCTCCAGGCTGTAGCCCTTGACGGCGAGAACGTCGTGCGGGCACATGAGATACCAGCTAGCCTCGATGTTGTCGCGCACCGTTTTCCAGAATAGATCGGGATAACACACCGCGGGGAAGACGTCGTGCGCCTTCATGCGATCGTCCCCGTTATTGGTGCGAATCTGTAAAAACTCCGGCAGATCCTTGTGCCAAACGTCGAGATACACCGCCACCGCGCCCTGCCGCACGCCAAGCTGATCGACCGCAACCGCCGTATCATTCGCGAGGCGAATCCAGCGGATGACCCCGCCTGCCGCGCCTTCAAACCCGCGAATGGCGCTGCCCTTGCTCCTCACCTTGCCGAAATAAAGCCCCATGCCGCCGCCGTACTTGCTGACCTGCGCGAAGTTGGTGATGCTGCGGTAGATGCCTGTGAGGCTGTCCGGCACGGTGTCGATGAAGCAGCTGGAGAGCTGGTGAAACGGCTTTCTTGCGTTGGCGAGCGTAGGCGTCGCCATGGTCACCTTCAGCGAACTGAGCATGTCGTAAAAGCGCCTGACCCAAAGGAGGCGGTCTTTCGTCTCCGGCATGGCAAGATGCAGCGCGATGCCCAGATACATCTCCTGCGGCGTTTCCAGCGGCTGCCCCTTGTGGCTGCGGATCACGTAGCGGCGCAGCAGCAGCTCCAGCCCAGAATAGGTGAGCTTTTCGTCGTTTTCGGGGTTTAAGAATTCGCCCGCCTCGTCAAGCTCGTCTTTGGAATAACGCTCGAGGATATATGCCCCGTAAAGCCCGCGCTCGCAGAGATAGCTGACTTTCTCATAATAACTGTGGAGCTTTAGCTCGTCCAACGCGCGGGAAAGGTCCGCCGAAAAGTCGTGCATGAGCAGCCGCGCGGCGATGAATTCCCAGTGCGGCGCTTCCTGCGTGGTGAGCTCCGCTGCCGCACGCGTGAGCGCGGCGCGCTTTGCGCTCTCGCCCATCTCCGGCTTGAGAAACGAGCGGAATTTTTCGTCCAACCGCGAGAGCTCATAGGTCTCCTGCGGATAGTCGCTCTGTATCTTGTCGAGAAGCTTCTCCAGCGCGTCTGCATCCGCAAAGAACGAGCAGATGCTTTTTCGCTGGGCGCGCTTGCGCGTGCGCTCGCTGCGGTAGAGGATATAGCGCTTGCTCTGGGCAAAATAGCCCTTGAGCATGAGCGTTTCCTCCACGAGATCCTGAATATGCTCCACCGAAACAGGAGGTGGGAGCAGCGGTATCCGCGCTTCGACCGCGTTGGTGATCGCTTCCAGCGCGGGTTCGGAAATCTCCGTCTGCGTGCTCAAAAAAGCCTTCCGTACGGCGCTTGTGATCTTGTCCCGGTCATAGACCTCGGAAAGACCGCTTCGTTTGATGATCTCCAGCATGATCTCATTCGCCCCTTATCCGGTCGTTTCGGTGAGAATAGCCCGCGTGGTTGCCGCGGGTTTTGGTTTTCCTGTGTTGCTGTGCCAAAGTGTCCGTAGCGAATCGCAACAGGTTGTGTCTTGAACTCATACTAGCACAATATGTTGTTCCTCGCAATGCCGCTCGATTGTTGAGAAAACCACCCGTACTCGCTCTTTGCAAATAAAAAAGAGCCACATTTTCAGGCTGCATGGAACTTCTTGCAATTAGGGTGTGTTGTGGTGCCGCAAGAGGCGTAAAAAAAGTTTACAAAAACGCTTGCAAGGCTCTTGTATTCATTAGCAAAAGATTGGTCGCTACAGCAGAGAAGAGAGATCATCCTTCTCGCTGAGTACGGTCAATCCCTCTTTTTTGAGCAGCGCTGCGGTTATGCCGTCTCCCGGAATCAGTCTGCCGCGAAAGCAGCCGTCATAGATCTGCCCGCTGCCGCAGGATGGGCTGTTCGCTTTGAGGATCGCAATCCGGCAGGAGAAGAGCTGCGCCAATCGAAGCGTTTCCTCCGCACCGCGCGTAAAGGCCGCGGTGAAGTCCCGTTCGTCCCGTGAGAGCACGCGCGTGTCGTGCCGCTCCGCAGGCGGGCGCGGCGTAGGAAGCCCGCCGAGCTGCTCCGGGCAGACGGGGATGAGGTGGTATCTCTTTGCAAGCGCAAGCACGCGCGCGTCCGCCGCGCCAGAGCCGTCATAGCGGCAGGGCACGCCGAGCAGGCACGCGCTGACCAATATGGGGGAGGATTTGTCCACGGCAAACTCCTTTCGCCAGGGCTCGCTTCACTACATTATAGCACACGGACAACTCCATCCATGCAGATGAAAACAAACACCCCGCCGGGCGGGGTGCAAACGCGGGCGATCGTTCGCGGTTATTCTTCTTTTTTGTGTTGATACACTTTTGTATACTCGCCGCCATTCACCTTCCCGGTGTACGCGCCGTGCGTGGTGATGCCGACAACGCCGTCGATGCTCTCAAGCCGGCGCTTGATGCGGAGCCGCACGACGATCAGCACGATCAGCGCGACGACGAGAACGCCGATGATTACATGGAGCACCCAGCTCATATCCCTGCCCTCCGCGCTGCCTTTTTTGCATTATACCATTTGAGCACNNCACCTTCAAGTCGGAGGCGACGGCAAACGCCTGCACGGCGACAAGCGCGGTCAATACGGTTGCGATTACCATTTGTGCCATTCCTCCTCTTCTATCGTTTTCGATCGGGGGCTGCAGATTGTTCGGCGCTTGCTCCAGCACCTGAATCGGCGGCAGCTCAGGCGAATGATTGGGCGAGACGGCGGGCGTGTTTTCGGGCGGAGCCATCGCTGCATACTGCGTGTCTTCGCCCAATGCGGGCGTCGACGCCGGAGATTGCGTGACGACGGGGTTGCTCCGGTGCCAGCGCCACACGCCGGTAAACGTGATATCGCCGCCGGAGATTGTCCGGCTGCTGCTGTCCCAGCCGTGAAAGCGCCATGCGCCCTCTACCATATGGACAGCGCGGAACGTTGCCGGCGGGGTGATGGTATCTGTGTCCATTCCTGTGGTCGGAACGGGCAGTTTTACAAGCACACCGTCCGGCAGCGCGCGCCCTCCTGTTCCGCTCACGAACTCGAAGGAGACCGTATAGACGGGCAGCGCCGTCCAAACCCACGAGCCCGTGAACGTGACATCGGCGCCGGTGAGCGCAATGCTCGCAGGCGACCATCCGGAGAAGGTCCATTCACCCGCGCCGCTCCGGACGGGCGCAAGCGCGGCGGAGGGGGTTACGATGGCGCCGGAGAGAATGCTCTCATCGGCGGGCAGCTGCGCGGTCACGCCCGCAGGCAGCGGCTGACCCGAAGGGTCGCTGACAAACTCGTAATGCACCGTGCATGGATGCGGCAGATCGTCCTCCACAAACACGCGGAATTGGATCTGCGAGCTTTGCGGCATTGTGATGGCAGGCAGCGTGACGGTGATGACATAGCCGGAGCTCGACGCGGCCTCTGTCAGATTTGAAAAATCGACCGAATAGCCGGAGGTGACGGGCTCAAACGATCCGCTCTCGCTCACGGTGTTGCGAATCAGGAACGCGAACGACGAGGCGGAGATGATGGCGCTCTCCAGCTCTGCGCGGGTTTTATCGGCAAAATCGCTCAGGCCGATGGTGACATCGAAGGCGCGGAGGCAGTAGTCGTCCGTGTCCGTATGGTTGTCGTTGCTCATGCTGAACGTGGCAAGAGAAGCGGAGGGCGCTAGCAAACAAACCAGCAGAATTGCCAGCAGTATGACGAGCTGTTTGATCGGTTTGGTCTGTTGCTTCATCGCATTCCTCGCGTGTTCTTGTTGCAATTCAGAGAGAGTTGCGTTTCACATCCTGCGCAAACGATAGGGCGGCACGTCCGTTTAGCTTGCTACGCCGATGCTGGCGAGGCTCTCTGCAAAATACCGTTTTCCGACGGGGAGCGCTTCGCCGGTGTCGAGCAGCACGCGCGTGCTGTCAATGCTGCGGATATAACGCTTGCTCACGAGAAAGGATTTATGCGTGCGCACAAAGCCTTTGTCAAAGAGCTGCTCCTCCAGCCGCATCATCGTGGAGTAAAACTCAAACGCTTCGCTGCCGTAATAGACGGTGACGATGCGCTGCTGAATCTCAAAATAGCGGATGTCCTCTACAGGGACGCACCGGCTCTCGCCCGCGCAGGCGAGCACGAGCACTTCGCTTTCGCGCCGCTGCTTTCGCGCGCAGGCGCGTAGGAAGATCTCTTCAAACTTCTCGGCGGACGTCTTGTCCTTCACCACATAGTGCAGCGCGCTCACATCGTAGCCGTCTATGGCGTAGTCCGGCGAAACGGAGAAGAACACGATGTCTCCCAGATAGCCGATCTCACGCAGGCGCTTTGCGGCCTCAAGCCCGTTTGTGCCAGGCAGGCGGATGTCCAGATAGATAAGATCAAGCATCGTATACGCGTCCTCCGCCTCAAACAGCAAGGCTTCGTCGGAGGGAAACGTTTTGATCTTCACATGAACGACGTGCCGCGTGGAAAGGCTTAGCAGCGTCTTCTTGCAGAGCGAGGCATGCTCCGCGCTGTCATCACAGATGAATATATGCATGGCTGCTACAACGCCGTCCTTTCCTCTGCTGCGGTGATCGGCGCTTTGCCGCCATCATCCCGCATTGTCTCCATTGTCCCTATATGCATGATACCCCTTTTTACATCCGTGCGCGGATGCATGTCATGAAATGTGGTTTTGATGTCAAGAATGCCGTTGCGCGTCCGCTTTTTTCGCTGCGCGTCTGCTTTTTTGCATAGGCGATGTCGTCATGCACTATTATACATGCCATGCGATGGCGGAAGAAAGAGGAGATAAAGAAAATAGCGAATAACGGGTGAAAAGAGGTTGATAAGAGAATGAATGGACAAATAAGAGAGAATGAATGGACAAGTAAGAGAGCGTCAACGGAAAATCGAGCGAGGCAAGACTGAGAAGCAGCGCGGTTCTTTGACCGTGCTCAAGCATGTATTGCAAG
>DNFZ01000085.1 GCA_003486785.1 Clostridiales bacterium
TTAAGGATTTCACACCCTGAAGTTTTGCGATTTCGCGCAAATCTCCAAGGCTCTTGGCCTCCAATTGTTCCTTGTTCAATTGTAAACTCCTCTCTACGGTAAGACCTTCTACCTGTTAACGAAATCAAGAAGCTGATTCGATATGACCTCTTGGATGAAGAAATCATATCGTCGCGNNGCAAAACACGGCAAATGCTCAGCTTTTTATCGCACAAAAGTATCTGCAACACGAAATTAAAGATATCATACACAATATTTGTTCGTATTGCGTTTGAACAAGATCAAGAGTTGATCAGTATATCACGACAACTCTTTTTTGCGGAGGCGAAAACCTCCGATCTGTGTAACCAAATTGAAAACCTATTGTGCGTTCCCTTTTAATTTTGCTTAAATTGTGCTAATATATTTTTCATGGCAAATAGACCGACAGAACGAATAGCGCGCATGCAAGCCGGATTCCGCATTCGGCCGCGCTATCTCATTCTCTTTTTTATATTGACCTTTTTCGTGCTTGGCGGCGTATACCTTTCCCAGCAGACGAAGCTGACGACCATCGCCGACGAGAAGGTACAGCTTCAATCGCAGCTCGACGCGCTCAAAGTCGAAGAGGAGCGCCTTGAGCGCATGCTTGAGTACATGCGCACCACAGACTACATGATTCAATACGCCCGCGAAAAGCTCGGCTATGTCTTCGATGACGACTGGAAGTTCTATGACGATACCGCAAACGCAAAGCCAACGCCGAAATATGCGGAAACGCCTACGCCAGCGCCCGCGCTGACCACCCCGTTGCCGACGCCTTCGCCATCCCCGGCGCCGCTGCCAATCACGCCGCCTGACGTGGTCGTCATTCCGATCGTACCCGGATGAAAAAGATATTATTATTCGACATCGGCAGCAACTCCGTGCGCACGCTGCGTGTGACTCAGGATGCGCAGCTGCAAGCGCAGTTTTCCGGCAAACGCGTGTATACCACGCGTCTTGCTGAAGGGCTCGCGGAGACCGGCGCGCTCTCGCAAGCAAGAATGCTACAATCCCTGCTCGTGATCCGCTCGCTGCACGGCGAGCTTGCGGCGCAGGGGTTTTTGTCGTTTGCCTACGCAACCAGCGCCGTACGGGACGCGGTCAATGGAGCTGTGTTCATCGGATTTGTAGAAGAGATCATCGGCAAAGGGCACGCACGCATTCTTTCCGGCGAGGAGGAAGCCGCGTTTGCGCAACAAGGCGCAGACCCGGAAGGCGGCAGGATCATTCTCGATATTGGCGGCGGCAGCACGCAGATTGTGCGGCCGCATTCCCGCGAAAGCTGGCCCATCGGCTGCGTCCGTGCAAAGGATCTCGCGCCGTTTGACGATCTTTCCTCTATCACCAACGCGCTCTATCCCATCCTTTCCGGCTTGTTCGGGCCGCCTGACCTGGACGAGCGGCACAACCGCCCCATCCTTTCAAGCGAGCGACAGCCTGCGCAGGAAGCCCTGCTCGGCGTGGGCGGAACCATCACCACGCTTGCGCTGTTATGCGAAGGAAAAGACACGTTCGCGCCATGGGAGGACAAAAAGCGAATCGAATCATTTGCGTTGCGCGCTGTGCTCAATTCGCTTGATTCTCTGGGAGGTGCGCAGCGCGCAAAGGTTCCGCTGCTCAAGAACCGGCATGATGTGATCCTGCACGGCGGGGTGATTTTGCAATATCTGATGGAGCGGCTGCACTGCACGCGCATCGACGCGACGCTCTCAGACGGGCTGGACGGATACGCCCTGCATCTGCTTAACACCTTGCCCTAGCAATTATTTCGCTTGCCTTTATAAAACAAGGCTGGCCGAACAAACCGCTTTGCATACAGAAGGCTAATTTTATACATAACACAACCGGCGCCCCTGAGCGGAGCGCCGGTTTTTTTACGTCTCGTCTTATCTCTTTTGCTGCCGTCGTTACGGATTCGGAGTGGGCGTTGCTTCGATGATATTATCGAAATTCATCTCCGTTTTGTTGCCGATGACGATGATGATGTCCAAATACACTCCGTCGCGATACACCTTGATCTTGAGTTCGTCTCCGATCATGCGGCGGAGCACGATATTGACCAGCTGCTGATGGGTTGTGATGGGTTCACCGTTTGCTTCCGTGATGATGTCGCCAGCCAACACACCCGCCAAAGCCGCGGGTTTATCCTTCACAACGCTTTCAACCAGCGCGCCAAGCGGAATCTCGAGCGCTTCTGCGACCTCTGCATCGACGGTACTGACCGTAACGCCAATGCCCGGGCGCTCGATATACCCCTTGGTGATGAGCATCTCCGTGATCCGCTTTACCTGATTGATCGGCAGCGCAAAGCCTATGCCTTCCGCGCTGACCGCATTGCCCAGCTCGTCATACCCCGCCGTGATCGTTTTTGCGCTATTGATGCCGATGACTTCGCCGTTGAAGTTGATCAGCGGGCCGCCGCTGTTGCCAAAGTTGATCGCCGCATCCGTCTGTAAATAAGTGTTTGTGTAGTTATCGATTGTAACCTCGCGCATGGTCGCGCTGATAATGCCAAATGTGATGGTATTTGCTAGCTTTTCCGTTGACAGCGGGTTTCCGATGGCAAGCACATACTCGCCCACGCGAACGAGATCGGAATCCCCCAGCTTGAGCGGCTGAAGCTTCGCGCCTTCTACCTTGAGCACCGCGATATCGGTCTCCGCATCAGCGCCGATCAAAGTTGCATCCCATTCACTCTCTTCGCCAAACAACTTGATAGTGATCTTGTCCGCACCCTCAACGACATGCGCATTGGTCAGGATATAGCCTGCACTTGAGACGACAAACCCTGTACCACTGCCATAGATCGTGTCGATCGTTCTCCCTCTTGCGCTCTGAATCTGAATATAATTGAGCACGCCGACAACGCCGGGCGAGACCGCATCATAGATATCCGGAATGGGGTTATCCACGAGTCCCGGCAGGAAAGGCGCAACGCCGTCCAGATCCGGCATCACGCGGTCTGCATCCGCGGGGCTTGGCGTAGCCGTCGCCTCCGGCACGTCAGTCTGCTGCGCAGGCGGCGTCGTCTGTTGCGCTTCCAGCTGCGGTGTCGGCGAGATTTGCATCAGCGCATCATCCGGAACAGTACCTCCGAGCAAACCAGGCCAGAAAAGGCCGACGACAAGCAGCGCGAGCAATACCATCACGATGACGATGACGATGGTCGCAAACGCGTTTCCGCCTCGATCCTCCCGGTTTGCGTTGTTTTTTTGATCCGTCGAGTAAAATCCGTTATGTTCCATATTTTTTCCCTCCGTCTGTGGTTGAGCGTTTCGGAACCGGCGCGCGCTTGAGCGTAAACGTAAACGTGCTGCCCTTTCCTCTCGCGCTTTTTAAGGTGATGGTCTGGTTGTGTTGGTCGATGATGCGCTTCACGATGGATAGGCCTAAGCCTGTTCCGCTCTGTTTGGTCGGCGTGTGCGCTTTTTCCACCTTATAGAAGCGGTCAAACACGTGCGGGACATCTGCCTCCGGAATTCCCTGGCCGGAGTCCTGAATGCTCACGTATATCTCGCGCCGCATTGCGTAAGTCGCGATTCTGAGCTTTGAATCGTCCGGCGAATACTTGATCGCATTGTCGATGATGTTTCTGAGCACCTGCGAAATCTGCGCGCTGTCCGCTTCTACATAGTACTGCTCCTGTGCGAACTTGACATCGACCTCCATATGATGCTCGTAGATGCGTGCTTCAAATGTGATCAGCGTCCTGCGAATGAGCTCGTTGATGTCGAAGATTTCCAGTTTCAGCGCAGTCTTGCCGCTCTCGATGCGCGCCAGATCTAAAAGATCGTTGACCATGCCCGCCATGCGCCTCGTTTCCGAAAGCACGATGGTTATATACTTTTCATGCTCTTCCGGTCCGATGGTTCCATCCTGCATCGCTTCAAGAAAGCCCTTCATGCTGGTCAGCGGGCTTCTGAGCTCGTGGCTGACGTTGGCGACAAAGCTTCTGCGCGTGGCTTCAAGATCCTTGAGCTGATCCGCCATGTTGTTGAAGCTCACGGCCAGCTGCGTTGCCTCTTCGATGCTGCTGATGGGGATGCGGATGTTATAGTCCCCTTTTGCATATTTTTGCACGATCTCGTTGATCTCCATAAATGGCCGCGTGAGCCTCGCCGTGGTGTAGTAAACCGCGATGACCGCCAACAAAACCGCAACGAGGGAAACGAGCATCACCTCGGCGTACGCCATGCCGATCGCGCCGCGCGCCTCTGTGATATCGGTATAAAACCGAATAACATGCGTCGCAACCCCGTCTTTGACCACGGGCTTCGTGCCGGCCAGCATATGAAAACTGCCTTTTATCTGCGTAAAACGCACACTGCTCGCGTCCAAATCGGAGACGGCGTACAGCATGCGTGATATCTCTTCCTCCTTGTAGCGAACGCTCATGATCTCGTTCCACTTCGAGCCGGAGGCATATTGCGCCATGGCGCCGTCTACGGAGATGATTTGAATCAATCCGTCATAGTGCCTTGCGATGGTGTTGAGCTCCAATATCGCGGCGTTTTGCCCCGCGACAGAACTCGTTGCGTTAAAATACAGCTCCGTGATGATGCTGATCTCATTTGCGATATTCTGCTTTTCGCGCCGCATGACATAGCCGGACATCAGCGCGCCGACAATAACACCGGAGAGAAGCAGCAACCCAAGCGTCAAGCTCATATAGGTCGCCAGCATTCTGGAAAAGAGCGTTCTGAGAAAGTCCTTGCGCATGTTATCGCATCACTTCTGTTCGAATTTATACCCGACGCCCCAAACGGTGCGCAGTTCCCACTCGTGATTGTCGCCCAGCTTTTCGCGTATGCGCTTGACGTGTACGTCTACCGTGCGCGAATCGCCAAAAAAATCGAAGCCCCACACCTGCTCTAATAGCTGCTCTCTGGTGAAGACCTTGCCGGTGTGGCTGGCGAGAAAATAGAGCAGCTCAATCTCTTTGGGCGGCATTTCCAGCTGACGGCCGTCGAGCGTGACGGCGTAATTCTCCAGCGAAACGGTCAGCCCCGGCAACGAGATCGTTCGCGTCGGCTCCGTCGGCGTGCTGCGGCGCAAAACCGCCTTGATGCGCGCGATGAGTTCCTTTGCGTCGAACGGCTTGCTGATATAATCGTCCGCGCCGAGCTCCAGCCCCTGCACGCGGTCCCCGGTATCCCCTTTTGCGGTGAGCATGATGACCGGTGTTTCGCTCTCCATGCGGATGTCGTGCAGCACCGCCCAGCCGTCGCGCCCGGGCAGCATGATATCCAACACGACAAGCGAGGGTTTGGTTTCGTGAAACGCCGCCAAGGCGGAGGTTCCGTCCGCACAGGTGTATACCTGAAAGCCAGCTTTTTTAAGATATAGTTCGATGATGGGGAGGATATTTCTGTCGTCATCAATGACCAGAATGGTATTGTTCTCCATCCGATCCCCTCCGTAATTGATAGAAAAATACAGCGGTATTTTGCTTTGTATCTCACATTTGGGTAAAGTATAGCAGAGATTGTTTACTTTGTCCAACGCGGTTGAAAATTGTCACACAAACGCCGCAAGCGGTCTTATCCTCATGCGTTTGTATATACGTTTTTTGTATAGATCCCCCATTTCAACACGGTTTACGACTTGAGCGTAACCACCGTAACCCCCGCGTCACCTTCACCATACTGTCCGATGCGATAGGTTTTCACGCGCGGATGTTTCCTGAGATATTGCTGCACGCCGGTTCTGAGCGCGCCTGTGCCTTTGCCGTGAACGACGAAAAATTCATGCACGCCGGTGATGAGCGCGTTGTCGATAAAGCGATCCAGCTCCAGGCACGCGTCGTCCACCATGCTGCCGCGCAGATCGATGGAGAGCGCGCTGCCGCGATCCTGCTCGATGGAAACCTTGGCGGTCGTCTGCTGTGTCTTTTTCTTTTGCTCGACGGGGCGAATGTCGCGCAGCGGTATGCTCAGCTTCATGATCCCCGCCTGCACCAGCACCTCGCCCTTGCCGTCCGCAGCCTTGAGCACGGTGGCCTCTTGCCCCAGCGTGATGAGCTTTACGCGCTCACCGGGATGCACGCTTGCGGGCGCATCGCCCGCCGCGTCACGCTGCACCGCCTGCTCATAAAGCCGCTCTTCCGTCTCGCGCATGGCATCGCGCGAGGACTGCACCGCGCGCTCAAGCTGCTTGTGATCGATATTTTCGATGGCGCGCAGCTGTGCGATGAGTTTCTCCATGTCCTGCCGCGTTTCCTGCACCATTCTGCGCGCATCGTCCCGCGCTTTCTGGCGCAGCAGGGTTTTTTCGTCCTCAAGCTTTTTCTTTTCTTTCTCCAGCTCGGTTTTGATCTTCTCGGTTTCGATGCGTGTTTGATAGATCGCCGCTTTGTCGTTCTCGGCGGCTCTTCTAGCCTGCTCCGCTTCGGAGAGAACCGTCTCAAACGCGACGTCTTTCTTTTGCAGAAAGTCCTGCGCGCGGTCGATCACCGCTTCACTCAATCCCAGCCTGCGCGAGATCTCAAACGCGTTGCTCTTACCGGGAATGCCGATGAAGAGCCGGTAGGTCGGGCAAAGCCGGTCTACATCGAACTCCATCGAAGCATTTTGCATGCCCGCGTGCATCAGCGCAAATGCCTTGATCTCGCTGTAATGCGTTGTCGCGACGGTCAGTGTGCTGCGCGCATAGAGGCTTTCCAGAATCGCCTGCGCCAGCGCCGCGCCCTCGACAGGGTCCGTGCCCGCGCCCAGCTCGTCCAGCAGCACGAGCGAGCGGCTGTCCGCTTCCGCAAGGATGCGCACGGTGTTGGTCATGTGCGAAGAGAACGTTGAAAGCGACTGCTCGATGGACTGCTCGTCCCCAATATCCGCAAACACGCGCTCAAACGTGGACAACTCCGTCCCCTCATCCGCAGGGATGAACATACCGCTCATCGCCATCAGCGTAAAGAGACCGACCGTCTTGAGCGTGACCGTCTTGCCGCCGGTNNTGCCGCCCGTGTTGGGGCCTGTGATGATCAGCGTGCGGAACGTTTCGCCCAGCCAGATATCGATTGGCACAACGCTGTCTTTCGCGATCAGCGGATGCCGCCCGCGCACGATCCGTACGCAGCCTGCGTCGTTGAGCTTCGGGCGCACGGCGCGCTGATCCCGCGCCATGATTGCGCGCGCGAAGATGACATCCAGCGCACCCATGACGTTGCAGCTTGTGTGTATCTCATCCGCAAACGGCGCAACCATCGCGGTGAGCCCCGAGAGGATCCGCTCGATTTCGTTCTTTTCTTCGATGAGCAGGCGTTTGTTCTCGTTGCCGAGCTCCACCACCGCGGAAGGCTCAATGAAGAGCGTCGCGCCGCTGCTGCTTTGGTCGTGCATCAGCCCCGGCACCTGCGAGCGGCATTCGGCTTTAACGGGCAGCACATAGCGCCCGTTTCGGATGGTGATCACCGCTTCCTGCAGATATTTCTGCGTGGTCTGGCTCTTGAGCATGCTGTTGAGCTTTTCGCGCACGCGCTCGCCGACGATCTTCATCTGCCTGCGGATGCGGCTAAGCTCAGGAGACGCATTGTCCGAAATCTCGTCCTCTCCGGGAATGCAGCGGGAGATCTCTTCCTCGACCGACCGATGGGAGGNNCGCCCGCCTGCAGCACTTCCTTCGCCTCGCGCGAAGCGCGCATCGCCTGCGCGATGGCGAGCAGCTCCCGCGTGCTCAAAAACAGCGACGCGTGCATTCTGCCGACCAGTTCGCGAACATCGGGAAACCCGGAAACAGGCGTTCTGCCCGTTCGGGTGTAGATGCTCTCCGCTTCCAGCGTCTGATCCTGTAAAATCTCCGCTTCCTTTCGTGCAGTGACCGGACGCAGCTTCTCTGCAAACTCTTGGCAGACATCGCTTGCCAGATGCTGCTTTAAGATAGAAAGTATTTTATCGTATTCCAGTGTAACAAACGTTTTTTCCAGTATCATATTTCCCCCGATACTTGTCTTATATCAGATTTCATCATCATATCTTATCATCTTCAGCAAAAGAGATCACCGCTTGATTCCAGAACGGTTGTTATCTGCTTTCAAACAGAAGAAAAGCCCCGTCTCGAACATCGTGACGGGGCAAACATACGCTCAGATCAGCGAATCTCGTTGAGATACGCGCCGACGCGCCGCATCGCTTCCTCGATGTGCTCCATCGAAGTGGCGTAGCAGCACCGAATATGCCCCTCACCCGCTGCGCCAAACGCGCTGCCGGGAACGGTAACCACCTTTTTGCTCGCGAGAAGCCCGTCGCAGAACTGCTCGCTCGTAAGCCCTGTCGAGCGAATCGACGGGAAGACATAGAACGCGCCTTCCGGCTCGTTACAGTCCAGCCCATAGGCATTAAACGCGTCGATGATATAGCGGCGGCGCGACTCATACTCATTGATCATATAGCGCGTGTCCGCAAAATCGTCCGCAAAGCCCTGCTCCAGCGCGGCAATGCCCGCCCATTGCGCAGGCGTCGGCGCGCAGAGCATCATGAGCTGATGCACCTTGCGCATGGCTGCGATGAGCTCGGCGGGGCCTGCCGCATAGCCGAGCCGCCAGCCCGTCATGGAAAACGCCTTGGAAAAACCGTTGAGCACGATGGTGCGCTCCAGCATGCCGGGAAGCGACGCAAAAGAAACGTGCTGCTTGCCGTTGAACGTCAGCTCCGCGTAGATATCGTCTATGATCACGAGGATATCCGTGCCGCGCACGAGGTCTGCAATCGCTTCCAGATCGCTTTGTTCCATGATCGCGCCCGTCGGATTGGTCGGAAACGCGATGAGGATCGCTTTTGTCTTAGGCGTGATTGCGGCTTTGACCGCGTCTGCTTTGAGGCGGAACTTATCCTCGTGCTTTGTGACGACTGTAACCGCTTTGCCGCCCGCAAGTTCGATCGACGGCGCATAGGAGACATAGCAAGGCTCGTGATAGATCACCTCGTCGCCGGGGTTGATGATCGAGCGCATGGCAAGATCGATAGCCTGGCTCGCGCCGACAGTGATGAGCACGTTCTCGATGGATTCGTAGCCGGAGATGCTGTACTTTTCCGCAAGGAAGCGAAGGATGAGTTCGCGCAGGTGCGGGTCTCCCGAGTTGGACGAATACGGCACGCGCTCGGTTTTGAGGCGCTCAGCCACATATTTGCGGATGCGATCTGGCGTTGGAAAATCCGGCTCGCCAACGCCGAGGCTGATGTGCGAATCGTCCAACAGATCGAAATATTTACGAATGCCCGAAGGCGGAATGCGGCGCACGCAGTTCGAGATCAAACCCTGATAATCCATAATTCACCCTGTTTCGCGAGAATAGACCTACTATAACATGAACGCATTTTGTCGTCAAACAGATTTGAGATGCTAAAATGATTCTGCTTGTATAAAAATCTAACCTTAACCGATCGTTTTTTCAACAAGCTTTGGCGGTTTTCTTAGTTCATCGCGATATCGCCGAGCATGCTGCCGAAGCGCTCGCTTGCGAGCTCTATCAGCCGCGCGCTCTCTTCCCCGCCCTGCTGCAAAATCTCTCTGGCTGCTCTCGCCGCTTCTTCCAGGAGCTTCACGTTCATCGCCCCCGCAAGCAGTCCCGCGCCGTCCTCCCCGTGCTGCCTAGTGCCGATGAAATCGCCGGGGCCTCGCAACAGCAAATCCTTTTGCGCAATCTCGAAGCCATCGCACGTCTGCGTCATGGTCAGCATGCGCTCGTTTTCCTCCCGGCTCTCCACACCGTAGAGCAGGAAGCAATACGCCTGTTGCGCGCTTCTGCCGACTCTGCCGCGCAGCTGGTGCAGCTGGGATAGCCCGAACCGCTCCGCTCCCTCGATCGCCATAATGCAGGCGTTGGGCACGTGCACGCCGACTTCGATCACCGTAGTTGTGACCAGAACGTCGATCTCCCCCGCGCGAAACGCACGCATCACGCGCGACCTCTCCGCTTCCTTCATCTGCCCGTGCAGCTTGCCGACTCTTGTCTCCGGCAGTTTCTTTCTCAGTTCGGCAAAGAGCGCCTCCACGCTGGGGCACTCGATGGTGTCGCTCTCCTCAATCGCGGGGCATACGACATAACTCTGTACGCCCTCTTTTGCCTGCGCGGCTATATAAGCGTACATATCCTCGCGCTTGCTTGCGCGGATCACGCTTGTCTTAACAGGTTTTCGTCCCGGCGGCAGTTCGTCGATCACCGAGATGTCGAGGTCTCCGTAAAGGATCAGCGCGAGCGTGCGCGGAATCGGCGTTGCGCTCATAACAAGCATATCCGGCCGCACGCCTTTTTCCAGCATCGCCGCGCGCTGGCGCACGCCGAAACGGTGCTGCTCATCCGTGACGATACACCCCAGATCGCAATACCGCACATCCTCCGAGAGCAGCGCGTGTGTGCCGATTACAAAGAGCGCGCTGCCGTCGGCGATTTTTTTCAGCGCCGCGTCACGCTCCGTTTTCTTCATGCCGCCCTTGAGCAGCACAACAGTCTCGCCAAATATTTCGGAAAAGTTTTGCGAGTGCTGCTCGGCTAAAATCTCCGTTGGCGCAAGTAAGGCGCCCTGTTTCCCGTTTGCGGCGGCAACGAGGAGCGCATACATGGCAACCGCCGTCTTGCCGGAGCCAACGTCGCCCTGCAAGAGACGGTTCATGGGCGCTGGCGCGCGCATATCGACGGAGATTTCGTCCACCACGCGCATCTGCGCCCGCGTCAACGAGAACGCGAGCAGAGACGTAAAGCGCGAAAGCACGCCGCTGGTGTCAAACGAGAACCCGTTTTGCCGCAGTCGCTCGGATTTTTGCAGCTCCATGATGATGAAATACAGCAGCGTGTTCTCAAAGTCCAGTCGGCGGCGCGCCATCTCCAGCGCTTCCCGGCTAAACGGAAAGTGCGCATGCCGAAGCGCGAGCGCGAGCGGAACGAGCGAAAAGCGCTCCAGGAGCGACCTGGGCAGCGGCTCGGGAATCTTGTCCCAAACGCTCTCCAGCGCAGCCTGCATGCTATCCCGCCATGCGCGCTGGTTCACGTCCTTGATGGACGAATACACGGGCACGATACCGGGCAGCGCCTGTGATATCGACGGATTGAGCAGAGAAACGCCGTTTTTTCTGAGTACGCGACCGGACGCATAGATGATTTCGCCGATCTTTACTTGCGCGCTGCGATACGGCTGATTGAACCACTTGAGCGTGATCTTCCCCGTTTCGTCCTGCGCTGGCGCGGAAAGCATGGTCATCCCTTTTTTGCGAAAGAAGCGCGTCGCCGCGCTGATGCGCACCTGTACGGCGGCGTTTTGCCCGTTAACCAGTTCCGCGATCGGCGTAACTCTCGTATAGTCCAGATAGTCCCGCGGCAGACGATAGAGCAGATCCCGCACGGAACAAACGCCCAGCCGCAAAAACAGCTCTGCGCGTTTCGGGCCGATTCCCTTTACGCTTGTCAGCGGCGAATCCAGCATTCCTTCGTTATGCTCCCGTTTCTCATGATTCAATCAACTGGAATCCTCTTCGTGAAAAAAAGCCGACGAAGGAACACATCGTTCCGTCGCCGGCTGTCTGGTTGTTAGTCCGCGCGGCTTTTTTGTGTGTTACTGCACCGCGACATAGTAGTAATACAGCGGCTGACCGCCGGCGAGCACCATGAACTCCGCGTCTTCATACGCCTCCTGCAGCTTGTCCGCAATTGCCTGCGCATCCTCTTCGGTCTGGCCTTCGCCAAAATAGAGGGTGACCGTGCAAGCATCGTCACCGCGGTCTTGAATCATCTTTCGCACTAGGTCGATGGTCGTGTCCGCAACCGTCTTTCCAGACACGGAGAGATGGTTATTCACGAGGCCGATGATATCGCCCTTCTTGACTGAGTTGCCGTCAAATTTCGTATCACGCACGGCGTAGGTAACCGCGCCGCTCACGACATCCGCAATCGCCTCTTTCATCGCTTCCTCGTTTTCCGCGATGGTCGCGTCCTTTGAGTAAGCCATGCAAGCCGCGATGCCCTGCGGGATGGTCTTGGTCGGAATCAGAACGACTCCCTTTTGCGTGAGTTCGCTCGCCTGCTGCGCCGCGAGGATGATATTGGAGTTGTTGGGTAAGACAAATACGTTTCTTGCGTTGATCTTATTGATCGCGGAAGCGATGGCATCGATGCTTGGATTCATCGTCTGTCCGCCGGAGATCAGCGCGTCGACCGCGAGCGCGCGGAAGAGCTCGTCGATCCCCGCGCCTGTGCTGACTGAAAGCAGGCCGAACTCCTTTTCGTTGCGCTTGCGCTCCTCCATGAGTTCTCTGTTTTGCTCGCGCATGTTTTCGATCTTGAGCTTATCCAGCTCGCCAAGGCGCAGCGCCATCTGCAGCACCTTGCCCGGTGAATTGGAATGTACATGCACCTTGATCATATCCGCATCGTTTGCTACAACGACGGAATCGCCAAGCCGCTCAAGATGATTGCGGAAGCTCTCGATCTCCGCTTCGTCCGTCTCCGGCGAGAGATGAATGATGAAAAATTCCGTGCAATACCCATACGTAATGTTTTCGCCGGAGAAACTGTCCACATTGATCGTTTCCTGCATCGGGCGCTCCAGAACGAGCTCTTCATAGCTCTCGATCTCCTCGCCGTCAAGGGAAAGCTTAAACCCGCGATAGATCGTGAGAAGCCCTTTGCCGCCGGAGTCGATCACGCCCGCTTCTTTGAGCACAGGCAGCAGATTCGGCGTGTCTGCCAGCGCTTTTTCGCCGCTTTCGAGCATTTCGTCCATCAGGCGATAGATGTTTGCTCCCTGCTCTTGCAGAGCGACGACGTTTTCCGCAATCACGCGGGAAACCGTGAGTATGGTGCCTTCCTTGGGTTTCATAACGGCTTTGTATGCCGCCTCGGTACCCTTGGTTAAAGCCGCGGCGAGAAGCTCCGCATCCACAAACTCAGCGCCCTTGAACGCGCGGGAAAACCCGCGAAAGAGCTGCGAAAGAATCACGCCGGAGTTGCCGCGCGCGCCCATGAGAGAGCCCTTGGTCACCGCGGCGGCGACCTCGGGGATGCTCGCTGCCGTGCTGTGATTGAGCTCGTCCAGGACGGCCCGCACGGTGAGCGCGAGGTTTGTCCCGGTATCGCCGTCCGGCACGGGGTAGACGTTTAGGTCGTTGATCACGGCGCGCTCGGCCTCGAGAGCGGCCAGCGCTCCCTCGATGATCGCGATCGCCGCGAGGCGCACGTTCAATCGACGAGATCCTCGACGCGTACCCGTACCTCGCCGACGGGGAGTCCGGCGACGCTGGCCAGCTGATACCGCACCTGCTGTTGCAGGTTGGCAGTGACCTGGGCGAGATTGACACCGCGCTCCATGACCACGTGCAGGTCGATCTCGGCTCGCCCCTGGACGATCGTCACCTCAACGGCGTCGTCGGGAACACGCCCGAGGATGCGAGCCACCTTATGGATGGGACGCGCCGGCAGGTCGACCACACCGTACGTAAGGCTCGCCGCCCTGTGCGCGAGCTTACTGATCACGGTGGCCTTGACGGTCACCGCGCTCGATGGTCCGGGCGCGCCCAGCGGCAGGATCAGGTCCGCGGGAGGCACGCGACGACTACCTCTCTCTCGCCGTCGCCGGCGAACGGGTGAGCTGGGCAGCCGCGAGAGACTCGTCGTTGTGAAGACTGCCCATGACGCCTCACTTGGAGGATGCGGGGTTTGCGCGCCGGCGCGAACGCATTTGCGTTGCCCGGTCGCGTGCAGCATACTAGCGCGAGCATTGGCCAATCAAGCTTGAGGAACGTCATGTCCAAAGTCTGTCTCACGTGCGGCAAGGCACCCGCGGTGGGCTGCAACGTCAGCCACTCGCACCGCCACACGAAGCGTCGCTTCGATCCCAATTTGCAGCGTGTCCGCGTCATGGTCGACGGCCATCCGCAAAACGCCTACGTCTGCGCCCGCTGCCTGAAGTCCGGCCGCGTCACAAAGGCCGTCTAAGCGCCGAAGCAGCTCCCGCGCCGCGTCGCCGGGGCTCTCCCGGACGCGCCGGCAGCGATCTCTCAGCATTGTACGTCACGGACCGGCCCAGCTTCCGCTCGGCCGGTCCGTGACGTCTTTGCTGAAATGGAGGCGGTTCGGTCTCACGCTACCTGGTCGCGGCGCGTCGTGTCTCAGGGCCGCCGACCCGCAAGAAGACGCGCACCGCTCTCTTTACGACGCCTTTTCTTCCTTGTGCTCCTCGGCAAGACCTAGCGGCGCGAGAATGTCGTTGAGGTGCTGGAAGGTGAGCCAGGGAAGCTGCTTGTCTAGCATCTTCCACAGATCCTTCGGCGCACCCGCCTTCTTCGCCGCGTGCACGACCTCGTTCTTGGATGCGGGCAGGTTGAGGTGTTCCAGGTACTTGGCGATGTCTTCTGCCTGTGTCATCGGAGTCTCCTCTCACGGACTGGCGGCGCGCCGACCGCGC
>DNFZ01000044.1 GCA_003486785.1 Clostridiales bacterium
TGCCTGCTGCATGAAAAACCCTTCGAGGGCGTCAACGGCAGCGGCAAGCACAACAACTGGTCAATTTCGACGGACACGGGCGTGAACCTGTTGGAGCCAGGGGAAACGCCATTTGAGAACGCGCAGTTCCTTCTCTTCCTCTGCGCGGTGATCCAGGCGGTGGACGATTATCAGGACCTGCTTCGCATTTCGGTAGCGAGCGCGGGAAATGACCACCGCCTAGGGGCGAACGAGGCCCCGCCGGCAATCGTCTCCATCTTCCTTGGCGATGAACTCTCCTCCATTCTGGAGGCGATTGACGCCGGCTCCGCCTACGGGGCGCGTGAAAAGACGCAGATGAAGATCGGCGTGCATGTCATCCCCCACTTCCCGAAAGACACCACCGACCGCAACCGCACCTCGCCGTTTGCGTTCACGGGCAATAAGTTTGAGCTGCGTATGCTTGGCTCGAGCCAGTCGGTCTCGGATGCGAACACAATGCTCAACACCGCGGTCGCCGAATCCCTTCGCAAGTACGCGGACATATTGGAAGGCGCAAGCGACCTGCCGCACGCCATCCACGACCTGCTCTTCCAGGTTGTGCACGATCACAAGCGCATCATATTCAACGGCAACGGCTATGACGATGTCTGGGTCAAAGAAGCCGAAAAACGCGGGCTTCTCAACCTCAAATCCACGCCGGACTGCCTGCCCTATCTGGTTGCGCAGAAGAATATCGATCTTTTGACCTCGCACAGGGTGCTCAGCGAAACCGAGATCCGCGCGCGTCTTGAGATTATGCTTGAGAACTATAAAAAAATCGTCTGCATCGAGGCGATGACGATGATCGACATGACGCGTAAGGACATTCTCCCAGCGTCCGTCGCCTTCCAGAAGAAGCTCGGCGACACGATCGCAGTCAAGCACGCGTATGCCAGCGCTTCCGATTGCACCTATGAAACCGAGACGCTGATGACCGCAGCCGCGCTGACAAAGGCCGCCTATGAGAGCGTTAAAGCGCTGGAAGACGCGCTTGCAGCCGCGAAATCCGAAGAAGACGCGCACAAGGCAGCCGAAATCTGCAAGGAAAAGGTGCTTGAGCAGATGAGCGAGCTGCGCGCAAGCGTGGACGCGCTGGAGATCCTCACCGCAACGAGCGACTGGCCGTATCCTTCTTACGGCGATATGCTCTTCAACGTCAGATAATACAGAAAACGGGAGAACGAAAGATCATGTGTTCAATCATGGGATACCTCGGCAAGCGCATTCCGCTGGATCTGCTTGTCGATGGATTTTACAAGACCATCTCACGAGGACCTGATCTGTCGCGTATGTTGAGCGTTGGGGATGGATACCTGATGTTCCATCGCCTGACGATCATGGGTCTGGAAAAGAGCGGCATGCAGCCATTCGAGCGAAATGGAGACGCAGTTGTCTGCAACGGCGAACTCTACGGCTTTCGCAAGATGCGTGACGAACTCTTCTCGGGATATGACTTCAAGAGCGGCTCGGATTGCGAGCTGCTCTTACCCTTATATCAACGATACGGGACAGACATGTTCCAAATGCTGGACGCGGAGTACGCGCTGATCCTCTACGATCATAAGAGCGACTCGTTGATCGCCGCGCGCGATCCCATCGGCATCCGCCCGCTGTTTTACGGCTATGACGAGGACGGAAAAATTATCTTCTCCTCCGAGGCGAAGAATATCGCGGGGCTCACGGAGACGATTCACCCCTTCCCGCCGGGACATTACTGGAAAGACGGCGAATTTGTCCAGTATGCAAACCTGACCGATGTGGCCTCGTACTCGGCTGACGATCTGGACGCGGTCTGCCGCAACATTCACGAGAAACTCACACTCGGCATCGTGAAGCGCCTGGACGCGGACGTTCCGCTCGGCTTTCTGCTCAGCGGGGGCTTGGACAGCTCTCTGGTCTGCGCGGTAGCCAGCAAGTATCTGCCGCACCCCATCCGCACCTTTGCCATCGGCATGGTGGGCGACGCGATCGATCTGAAGTACGCCAAGCAGGTTGCGGACTATCTGGGCGCCGATCACACAGAGGTGTTTATGACGGCGCAGGAAGTCATCGCCTCTTTGCGCACCATCGTGCGCATACTGGAAACGTACGACATTACGACCATTCGCGCAAGCGTCGGCATGTATCTCGTTTGCAAATACATCCACGAGAACACAAACATCCGTGTGCTGCTCACGGGCGAGATCTCCGACGAGCTGTTTGGCTATAAGTATACGGATTTTGCGCCCAGCGAAGCGGAATTCCAGAAGGAAGCGAAAAAGCGCATCGACGAGATCTATATGTACGACGTGCTCCGCGCGGATCGCTGCATCAGCGCAAATTCGCTGGAAGCGCGCGTGCCGTTTGGCGATCTGGACTTCGTCAAGTATGTGATGAGCATCAACCCCGCCCTCAAGATGAACCGCTTTGGTCAGGGAAAATACCTGCTGCGGCGCGCATTTGAGGGAGATTATCTGCCAAATGAGATTCTCTATCGCGAGAAAGCCGCGTTTTCGGATGCGGTCGGGCATTCCATGGTCGATCAGATCAAGGCATATGCCGAGAAACTCTATACGGACGAGGAGTTTGCCGAGCGCAGCAAAAAGTATACCTTCGCGACGCCCTTCACGAAGGAATCGCTGCTGTACCGCGAACTGTTTGAGGCCGAATACCCCGGCCAGGCGCATATGGTCAAAGACTTTTGGATGCCCAACCGTACCTGGGAAGGCTGCAATGTCAACGACCCGTCGGCTCGCGTTCTCGCGAATTACGGCGCAAGCGCGGTATAAA
>DNFZ01000032.1 GCA_003486785.1 Clostridiales bacterium
TTCTCGACTGCAATGGCGGCGACCACGGCTATGCGTTCGCCACGAACTTCAACCCGGAGATCAACCTCCGCGAAGTGTCCGCTCCCGGCAGCTACTGGGAAAACGGCAAGTGGGTCGAAATCCCCGCGATGAGCATCAAGCGCGAATATGATTTCCCCCAGGTCGGCAAGAAGGACATGTATCTGCTGCACCACGAGGAGATCGAGGCGCTGGGCAAGCATTTCCCAGAGATCAAGCGGATTCGCTTCTTCATGACGTTCGGACAGAGCTATCTGACCCACATGAAGTGTCTGGAGAACGTCGGCATGCTTTCCACCACGCCGATCGACTTTCAGGGAACGCAGATCGTGCCGATTCAGTTCCTCAAGGCGCTGCTGCCGGATCCCGCTTCGCTGGGCCCGCGCACAAAGGGCAAGACGAACATCGGCTGCGTAATCTCGGGCGTGAAAGACGGAAAGCCCAAGACGATCTTCATCTACAACGTCTGCGACCACGAGGAATGCTATCGTGAGCTCGGCAGCCAGGCCATCAGCTATACCACGGGCGTGCCCGCGATGATCGGCACAGCGCTCCTGCTCGACGGCAGCTGGCGCAAGCCCGGCGTTTTTACGACGGACGAGTTTGATCCCGATCCCTTCATGGACATGCTAAACATTTGGGGCCTGCCGTGGGTGGTCGTCGAAAATCCCGAAACGGTGGAGTAGATTAAGTGAAGAGAAACGAATTGCCCACGCCGTGCTTCGTCGTCAGCGAATCGGCGCTGCGGCAAAACCTGGAGATTCTCGCGGGCGTGCAGAAGCGCACGGGCGCAAAGATTCTGCTTGCGCAGAAGGCGTTTTCGATGCACCGCGTGTATCCGCTGATAGCGGAATATCTTTCCGGCGCGTGCGCGAGCGGGCTTTTTGAAGCGCGCCTTGCGCATGAAGAAATGGGCGGCGAGAACCACGTGTTTTCGCCCGCCTATACGCAAGAGGAGATGCAGGAGCTTGTCACCATCTGCGACCACATCGTGTTCAACTCCTTTTCGCAGCTGGAGCAGCACCGCGCGGCTTGCCTAGCGGCTGACGTGAGTGTTGGCATTCGCGTTAACCCGGAGTGCAGCACGCAGGCGGGCCACGCGATCTATGACCCCTGCGCGCCGTTTTCGCGCCTTGGCGTCACGCACGCAAACTTTCGCGCCGACCTGCTGGACGGCGTGGAGGGCTTGCACTTCCACACGCTCTGCGAGCAGGATAGCTCTGATCTCGTACAGACGTTTGAAGCGTTTGAGCGGGACTTCAGCGCGTTTCTGCCGCAGATGAAGTGGCTCAACCTCGGCGGCGGGCACCACATCACGCGATCGGATTATGACATCTACGCGCTGGACGAGCTAATCTACTACATCCGTGCGAAATATCCGAACCTGACGATCTATCTTGAGCCGGGCGAAGCGATTGCGCTCAACGCCGGCTGGCTGGATACCACCGTGCTGGACATTGTGGAAAACGGCATGCCGATCTTGATTCTCGATGCCTCCGCCGCCTGCCACATGCCGGACGTGCTGGAGATGCCGTATCGTCCGCCGCTTGAACACGCGGGCGAGCCGAACGAAAAGGCGGTTACCTGCCGCCTTGCCGCGCGGACTTGTCTTGCGGGGGATGTCATCGGCGACTACAGCTTTGATCATATGCCAAAGATCGGTGAACGGCTGACATTTGGCGACATGGCGATCTACAGCATGGTCAAAACCAACACCTTCAACGGCATGACGCTGCCCGCCATCGCGCTGATGCACGAAGACGGGGATTGCGAGCTCGTCAAAACGTTTGGTTATGAAGACTTTAAAGGAAGATTGTCCTGATCGACTTCAAGCTTTGTTTGCCAAATATGAAGACTGAAAAGAAAGACTTTCTTAATATGTTAGATACGCTTCCAGCGCAAGATGGATTCTATATGCCCGCCGAGTTTACGCCGCAAGACGGCGTACTGCTCGTTTGGCCTGTGCGCCCGGGCAGCTGGGGCAAAGACCCGGCGGCGGCGCAGCGCGCGTTTTGCGACATCATGCGGGAAGCCGCAAAAAGCGAACGCGTCTATCTACTCGCGGACAGCGCGCATCTAGCCGAAGCACGCGCGCAGGCGGGCGCGTTTGCGACCGTATTCGAAATAAACACCGACGACGCGTGGGCGCGGGACATCGGCCCGACGTTTGTGACCAACGGAAGCGAAGTGCGCGGCATCAGCTGGCGTTTCAACGCGTGGGGCGGCTCGGTCGACGGTCTCTACGAAGAGTACGCAAACGACGACGCGGCGGCGGAGGCGTTTTGCAGCGCAATCAACGCCGACTGCTACGACGCGGGCGACTTCGTTCTGGAGGGCGGCTCCATCTGTTCCGACGGGGAAGGCACGCTGCTTGTTACAGAAGCTTGCCTGCTCAGCGCAGGCAGAAATCCGCATCTCAACAAAGCGCGGATCGAGCAGAAGCTGAAAGATTATCTCGGCGTTCAAAAAATCCTCTGGTTGCCGCGCGGCATCTACAACGACGAGACCAACGAGCACGTGGACAACGTCTGCGCGTTCATCCGCCCCGGCGAGGTCGTGCTTGCGTGGACGGACGACGAACATGACCCGCAATATGCGCTCAGCCGCACGGATTATGACTATCTCTCGCAGGAGATCGACGCACGCGGGCGTAAGCTCACGATCCACAAGCTCCCGATTCCCGACTATCCCGTGTGCGTGACAGAAAGCGACATGGCAAACTATGTCTTCGAGCCGGGCGAGGATGCACGGCAGGCGGGGGATCGACTCGCCGCGAGCTATGTGAATTTTTACTATACCAACGATGCGATTCTCCTGCCGCAGTTCGGCGGTGAGAACGCGAGTTCCGACGCGCGCGCCGCGGAGTTGATGCGCGCGCTGTGTCCGGAGCGCAGGATCGTACCCATCTCTTCGCGGGAGATTTTGCTCGGCGGCGGCAACATCCACTGCGTGACGCAACAGATTCCAAAAAACGTGATCAAATATGAGAAACGTTTTCATCGTATGATAGAGTTTCTAAAGGGGGTATTCCGATGAGCATGACAAGAGTTGCGGCGATTCAAATGAAGATGTCGGCGCTTCCCGCAGACAATATTGCGCGCGCCGAAGCGCTCGTGCGCGAGGCGGCAAAGCAGGGCGCGCAGATCGTGCTGCTGCCGGAGCTGTTTGAGCGGCCGTATTTCTGCCAGGAGCGCAGGTATGACTTTCTCGACTACGCGCAGCCCGTTTCGGAAAATCCGGCTGTCGCGCGGTTTCGCGAAGTCGCAAAAGAGCTCTCACTCGTAATCCCCGTGAGCTTCTACGAGCGCGACGGCAACTGCTCCTACAACTCCGTCGCGATGATCGACGCGGACGGAACGCTGCTTGGCGTCTATCGCAAGACGCACATCCCCGACGACCATTATTATCAGGAGAAGTTCTATTTTTCGCCCGGCAACACGGGCTTTCGCGTGTTTGAAACGCGCTACGGCCGTGTCGGCGTCGGCATCTGCTGGGATCAGTGGTTCCCGGAGGCTGCGCGGGCGATGGCACTGCTCGGTGCGGACATCATCCTGTATCCGACCGCCATCGGTTCCGAGCCGATCTTGACCACCGACAGCATGCCGCACTGGCGCAGGACGATGCAGGGGCATGCCGCCGCCAATATTCTCCCCGTCGCCGCCGCAAACCGCGTGGGCGAAGAGCGGGTTCTGCCCACGGCAGAAAACGGCGGGCAAAACAGCGCGCTGGTGTTCTACGGCTCTTCGTTTCTCACCGACGAGACGGGCGAGATCAAAGCGAGTGCGGGTCGCGAAGGTGAATGCGTGCTGACGGCTCAATATGACTTTACGCGCATCCGGCAGGAGCGGCGCAACTGGGGTGTTTTCCGCGATCGCAGGCCTGCGTGTTACGCTGAGCTGACGCGCTGAATCCAGCAGGCTGACCGGCGGATTTGTACCAAGCAAATAAAGCATAAAAACCAGTAATTTTTTGGCGCGAAAAATATATTATTTAGATTGCAAATCCAACAACAGGTGGTATAATATATAAAACTTTGCAAGATGGATGATCACATCTTGCACTTTTTAACAGGAACAATGGCGTTCCGGAGCCCGCAACTTCCATACAAGCGGAAAGGTGCGGATATTCCGGACGCTATTTTTCGACCACAGCTGCGTTGAAGAATCCCGACGCAGGAAAAGCTGCAAAAAATGCAGCGCATGCAAGAGACGAGCAGTTTTTTAAACGGGCGCAAACAACGACACGCCGGAGCGAAGCGGTCAAAAATACACAGGGGAGAAACGGATTGGGTAACGGTTCCGATGAACCGAAAATCCGGCAGGGTGACACATGAGACAACAGCAAAACAACGCAGAACAAGTTCGACAGCAAGGCAATGAAAATCCCGAATCGGCGGTTGCGCCGAATCGCAAGCGTGCGGGGCAATCGACTGGGGCGATGAAGAAAGCTACGCTCTGGCGGCCGGAATTTGAGCGCGACGCCTGTGGCACGGGCTTCATCGCGCACTTGAACGGGATGCGATCGCACGCGATCATCAAAGATGCACTCGAAATTTTAGTACGTTTGGCGCATCGCGGCGGAACGGGGTCAGACCCCGACACCGGCGATGGCGCAGGCGTGCTTTTGCAGCTTCCGGACGCGTTTTTCCGCAAGCATACAGATTTCGTGTTGCCCGAAGAAGGGCAATATGCCGTGGGTATGTTCTTTCTGCCGCTGGAGGAGGAGAACGCCCGCCTTGCGCAAGCCGGCATTGAGGCCATTGCAACCGAAGAGGCGTTTTCCCTGATCGGCTGGCGTACCGTGCCGACCAATCTGCACGCCTGCGGCTATGGCGCGTGGTCGAGCGTGCCGAGCGTCCGGCAGCTGTTTCTCTCTTGGGAAGAGAACGACCTGCCCGCGGATGTGCGCCTGTTTGTGCTCAGAAAGCGCATCGAAAAGGCGATGAAGGAGCAGGGCTATGAGGCCTATATTCCGAGCCTTTCGAACAAAACCATCGTCTACAAGGGCATGATGCAGGCATGGCAGGTGTCGGACTTTTTCCCTGACCTGCTGGATGAAGACTTTGTATCCGCCATTGCGCTGGTGCACTCGCGCTATTCCACCAACACCTTTCCCAACTGGGAGCGCGCGCAGCCGTTTCGCATGGTCGGGCACAACGGCGAGATCAACACGCTCAAGGGCTGCGAACACGCGGTTTTAGCCGCTGCTGCCGCTATGGACGGCGGGCGGCTCAAAAAACGTTTTGCGGATATTCTGCCGATTCTCGACACGGATGGCAGTGACTCCACCAAGTTTGACAATCTATTGGAGTTTCTCGTCGTCGCGGGCAGATCCCTGCCGCAGGCGCTGTTTATGATGATGCCGGGACCTTGGTCGAAAGACCCGACGATGGACGAGAACCAGCGCGAGTTTTTCCGCTATGCCGCGTGCCTCATGACGCCGTGGGACGGACCCGCGGCGATGTGCTTCACCGACGGGCGGCAGGTTGGCGCGGTGCTGGATCGCAACGGCCTTCGCCCCGCGCGCTGGGTGCTCACAAAATCCAACCTGCTGGTGCTGGCCTCAGAAAGTGGCGTGGTGGATATCGCTCCCGCGGACGTGGTGCGCCGCGGACGTCTCGGCCCGAACCAGATGCTCCTGCTGGACACCGAAACGGGCGCACTGCTGGAAGATCAGCAGATCAAGGATCAATACCTCGACGGGCCGTGGAAGCAATGGCTCAAGGAGCAGGTCATCGAGCTGGGTGAAGCGCGCTACGAGCGAAAGAACGCGCCGGGCGAAAACCCGACAAAACAACAGAATATTTTCGGCTGGACGTATGAAGACCGCATGCTCACCGTGCTGCCGATTGCCCAGACGGGGCTTGATCCCGTGGGCGCTATGGGTTACGATGCGCCGATTGCCGTGCTCTCCGAGCGCCCGCAGCCGTTGTTTCATTACTTCAAGCAGCTCTTTGCGCAGGTGACCAACCCGCCCATCGACGCGATTCAGGAAGAATGCGTGGTCGGCATGGACGTATTCTTAGGCCCCAATGGCGATCCAACGCTGGATCAGCCGGACAATTGCAGAAAAATTCACCTCTCATCTCCGATTTTACAGACGGCAAACCTCGAGCGGCTGCTCTCCGGCATCCCTGGCTTTGGAGCAGCGCAGCTGGACATGGTGTTTGACCCCAAGCTGGGGCTGGAGGCGGGGCTGGATGCGTTCTTTGCCGCGGCGGAGCGCGCGATCAGGCACGGCGCTTCGATCCTCGTGCTCACCGACCGGCTGGCGAGCGAAACGCTTGTGCCGATTCCATCGCTGCTGGCGACGGCGGGCGTACACCACCATTTGATTCGCAAAGGCCTGCGCGGCGGCTGCTCGCTGATCGTGGACAGCTATGAGCCAAGAGAGGTGCACCATGTGGCGTGCCTCGTGGGCTACGGCGCAAAGGGGATCCATTTGCGCGGCGTGCATGAGGCGGTGGAGGCACTCTGCGACGAAGGGCATCTGGACGGCGTCACGCTCGAAGAGGCGATGGAGCACGTCTACCACGGTTATGATCACGGCATCCTCAAGGTGATGAGCAAGATGGGCATCTCCTGCGTGGACGGCTATCACAACGCGCAGATATTCGAGGCGCTGGGTCTCTCCGAGGAGCTGGTCGACCGCTTTTTTACGGGTACGGTCACGCGCGTGGGCGGCATGTCGCTGGAAGATCTCGAACAGGAGATCCTGCGTCGCCACAAAGAAGCGCTGGAATCCCCCGTCAACGAGCTGCCATCCGGCGGACGGTTTCAGTACAAGCGCGACGGCGAGCACCACGTCTATAACCCCGAGACGATTCACCTGCTGCAAACAGCGGTGCGCACGGGGGATTATGCGCTGTTTCAGGAATACATTAAAAGCATTGAGGGCGAAGCGCCTGTTTCGCTTCGCAATCTGCTTGGATTTACGAAATGCGCACCCATTCCCGTGGAGGAAGTAGAGCCGGTTGAGAAGATCGTCCGCCGCTTTAAAACGGGCGCTATGAGCTATGGCTCCATCAGCAAGGAGGCGCACGAATGCATCGCGCTGGCCATGAACCAGCTCGGCGGCAAGAGCAATTCCGGCGAGGGCGGCGAAGCGCAGGAGCGTCTCTTTACCGACCGCAACAGCGCCATCAAGCAGATTGCGTCCGGCAGATTCGGCGTCACGGGCCCGTATCTTGCCTCCGCAAAAGAGATTCAAATCAAGATGGCGCAGGGCGCAAAGCCCGGCGAGGGCGGGCAGCTGCCCG
>DNFZ01000116.1 GCA_003486785.1 Clostridiales bacterium
GGAGGAAGACACGCGCACCTTGCCCTCGGAGGAGCTTGCGTCGATCATCTTTCCGCTGCCGATATAGATGCCCACATGGCCTGCGGAGTCCGACTCGCCGGAGAACACGAGAATATCGCCGCGCTGCAGCGAGCTCATGCTCGTGGAGCGCTGGAATCGAGAGGTGCTGCGCCACGCAATGGATGTCATATAGCTCGTGCTCACGCCGGCGTTTCTCAGGCACCAGTAGACGAAGCCGGAGCAATCGAAGGTGTTTGGCCCTTTCGCGCCGCGCACGTATTTGCTGCCGATCTTGCTCTCGGCCAGCGCAACGAGCTTTTCAACGCCCGTCTTGTTGGAGACGCTTGACGAAGAGCTGCTCGAAGAGCTGCTGGATGAACTGGACGAAGAGCTGCTGCTGGACGACTCTCTGCTGCTGGAGGGCGCGGTTGCGGCCTTCTTTGCGCTGGAGGAGTTCATCATCGTGAGCGTAACCGCACCGACTCTGCCGTCAGCCGTCAACCCCGATCGCTTCTGGAACGCTTTGACCGCATCCTGCGTGATCTCGCCAAAGTATCCCGTCGCATTCGCGCTGGAGAGATAGTTGAGCTTGGCAAGGCGTGTCTGCATGTTCTTCACATCCGTGCCATAGTCGCCAAGCTGCATCACCATCGCCTGCGCGTCGCCGGAGAGCAGCAGGTCGCGCGTCGCAGGGCCGAGCGCGCCGTCGCGCGTGAGCCCGTTGGCTTGCTGAAACGCCTTGATGGCGGAAACCGTCGCCTTGCCCATAACGCCATCCGGCTTAAAGGTGATAAAGCCGAGCTTTTTGAGCGCAACCTGGCAATCGTAGATTACCTTGTTTTCATCGCCAAGGGTAAACGCGTTGCCGACCACATCCTCGCCGTAGAGCATTTCCAGCGTTTTCGAGCCGACCTTGCCGTCCACCTTCAGCCCGTTTTTCTTCTGAAACGCTTTTGCGGCAGTTTCGGTCTTCTCGCCGAAAACCCCCTGAATATTCGCCTTGTTGTCGAGATAACCCAGCTCGTAGAGCCGCTCTTGAACGCCCTCTACGTCAGGGCCGGAGTCGCCTAGCTGCATCACGTAAATCTTCGCGTCGTCGCTCATGAGCGCGTTATACGTCTCCTGCCCGACGATTCCATCGTCCTTGAGGCCGTTGTGCCGCTGAAAGCTCTTGAGCGCGCTGAGCGTGAGCGAGCCGAAGTGCTTCGTCGGTTCGTCGGAGTCCATGTAGCCCAGTATCATGAGCCGGGACTGAATCGTGCTGACGATCTCGCTGTTGTCCCCCGATTTCAGCTGCCCGGTAAATGCGCTCTCCGCGGCGCCGTCCGCCGTGAGCGTGCTGTTTTGCTGCTCAGCCGTAGCATCGGCATTCATAGACACCGTGCCGTCCGCCGTCGTCCCGTCAATCATCGATCCGTCGAGAACCGCGTTTTCCAGCGCGGATTGCGCGGTTTCAAACCCGGTAAACGCCGCAATCTGATCTTCCCTGTCCGTCTTTGCCTGGTTTCCGGGCAACGCGATGGCAAGAATGATCACCGTCAGAAGAACCAGCCCGAACGCGCTGCTGCCAATGAGCAGCGTGCGTTGCGGAAGCTTCATGAGAAACTGATAAGCGCCGCGCACGCCAAGATAGATACCCCGCGCCGCGACGCGCGCCACGGAGCGAAGTCCTTTCTTCACGCTCTGAAAAGCGTCCGAGTTGTTTCCCGGCTCGCCGTTGGATTGCCCGTTACGATTGCGTTTGTCCGCCGTGCTGACGACAGAAGAAGCGTAAGAATACCCCGCCGCGTCTGTCACGCGCGTGGAATATCCCGCCTCTTTGACGCGTGGAGCTTGCGCCTGCCCCAGCCGCGCGAGAAACGCCGCAATCTGCTTGCCAAGCTTTTTAAGAACACGCTTGAGCGTCGGCTTCTTTTTCTTTTTCTTCGGCGGCGCTTGCCGCGCATCATAAGCGTCCCTAGCAGATGGATCGCGCGCGTATTCCGCGGACGGGTGCGCGGCTTCTTTCCGGCTTTTCCGCGCGTAACCCTCGGCGGCATAGCCGCTTTTGCGCGATTGCGCATGGTTTGCACCTATGTTGGCTCTCTCTGCGCCATTGCGGGACGATGCGTGCGTATACGATACCGCCGCGCCGGTTCTTTTGTCCGGCGAAGCGCTGTTTTTCTGCATATTGGGTTTCTTTGCAGGATTTGCCCGCGGGTGCTCTCGATCAAAACGGGGATCAGTAGGCACGTTTAGACTCCTTTCGGCATGCGGCTCATCGGATCCGCCGCCTATCCATCCAAATCATGTGTTATGCTGAAAATAGCATATACTCATGGCTACGCCGTGGCAGGTACGCCTGTCAACCAGCTGCCCTGATCATGAAACAAGCTGAGTATAGCAAGCAATCGTGGCATTGGCTTGAACAATCTTTTAAGATTCGTTAAAAACAGCCGGCCGGATTTTTTTGAGTCGAACCGGCAAAGCCGATATTACCGGCCCCTTTATCAAACGTTAACTGTCGTAATATTCGCCGCGCCGGTAATCGTAAATTGCCGCGTTGTATTTTTGCAAATCCTCCAGCACGCGCCCGGTTCCGAGCGCCACGCAGGAGACCGGGTCCTCCGCTATGCGGCAGGGCACGCTGGTTCGCTGCGTCACATACCGGTCAAACCCCGCCAACAGTGCGCCTCCGCCGGTGACCACGATTCCTGCCTCGGCAATGTCGCGCGCAAGCTCCGGCGGCGTCCGCTCCAAAAGCCCGCGCACCCGCTCCATGATAGCCGAGAGCGGTTCGCTCAGCGCATCCACCATCTCGTTGGTGCCGATCGGGATCGCTTCCGGCATGCCGGTGACGACGTTTCTGCCGCGCACTTCGATGATGCGCTGCTCCTTCTCGACGTGCGCGCGTCCGTATGCGATTTTGATATCCTCTGCGTTGCGCTCGCCGATATAGAGGCTGTGCTTTCGCTTCATGTAGCGGCGCAGCGCGTCGTCAAATTTATCCCCGGCCATCTTGATCGAATCCGAAATCACCGTCGCGCCGTGGGAGATCACCGCGATGTCCGTGGTTCCGCCGCCGATGTCGAGCACCATATGTCCCTTCGGCTCGTTGATGTCGATTCCCGCGCCGATTGCGGCGGCAATGGGTTCTTCGATGAGATAGGTGTATCGCGCGCCCGCTTCGTCCGAAGCCTCGATCACGCAGCGCTTCTCCGCCTCCGTCACGCCGGAAGGCACGCAAACCACCGCGCGCGGCCGGTATAGCAGCCGTTTGCCGACGATCTTTTGGAAAAAATAGCGCAGCATACGGGCGGTGATGTCAAAATTGGAAATCACGCCGTCGCGCAGCGGTCGGATGACCACGATGTCCGCCGGCTCACGTCCCATCATCTTGCGCGCTTCCTCGCCGATGGCTACGATGCGCCCTGTCACACGCTCTACTGCGACCACGGACGGTTCCTTGAGCACAATCCCTTTGCCTTTGACAAAGACGAGCGTGGAGGATGTGCCAAGGTCTATCCCAATATCGGACGTATCAAACAAACCCATCTCTACAACCTGCTTTCGCGTAATCCAACCGGACACACATGCCCTATGATATCAATTGATTTTATCATGCCCGGATATCACGGACAATCAAACAAAGTGTGAACGCAGTATGAATAGGCGCGCATGCCCGCGCAGTTTTGCCCCGAACAGATCGTCCTTTTCGTCTCTGCAAGCCCGAAACGGGAGGTGTGGATCGATGTGATCGTGTTTTTTAGGCAGGCGCATCTTCAAGAACGGCCTGCCGGAGCACCTCGCCGATAGGGGATGCGATGCGCAGCGTCGCGCCGCTGTTTCTGCCGGTTTCGCCCAAATTGATCACCACGAGATCCTTTCCGCGGAAATAATCCACAAGCCCCGCCGCGGGATACACCGCAAGCGACGTGCCACCGATGATGAGGGTATCCGCTTTGTCCATGTGTGAAACGGCGGCGTGCAGCACCTTTTCGTTGAGCGGCTCCTGATAGAGCACCACATCCGGCTTGATCACCCCGCCGCAGCCGCAGAGAGGCACGCCTGTCTTCTTGATGATGTCCTGCAGGGTGAACGATCTGCCGCAGTTCATGCAACGGTTGTTGTGCGCGCTGCCGTGGAGCTCCAGCACCGTCCTGCTGCCCGCCTTTTGGTGCAGGCCGTCGATGTTTTGCGTGATGATGGCCGAAAGCACCCCCGCCTGCTCAAGCTTCGCCAGCGCGCGGTGGCAGTCGTTTGGCTGCGCATGCGGATAGAGCAGATACTTTCGATAGTATTCAAAAAACGTCTCTGTGTGTTTGAGGAAAAAAGAGCGGCTGAGCAGCGTCTCCGGCGCATGGCCGTACTCCTGCATGGCCGCAAATACGCCGTCGCCCGAGCGAAAATCCGGTATGCCGCTCTCGGTGGACGTGCCCGCGCCGCCGAGAAAGACGATCTTTTTCGATTGCGAGAGTATCTGCCGGAGTTCCTGAATCTTAAAAAGCGCTCCCTCGCTGATCATGTGATGCTCGCTCCAATTCTCAGATTCTAAAATGCTTGCAAGATCTGCATTCGATAGACAGTATTGACATGTATGATCCCTGCTTGCATTGTATCACGCATTTGCGTGTCGGCTGAC
>DNFZ01000122.1 GCA_003486785.1 Clostridiales bacterium
TCTCGTTTTCTCCGCCGTTCTGTCGGCGTTTCTGCGGGTTCGACGCATGATGCGTTTCTCAACCGTTGTCAACTTCTAAACAGCGATCAAATACCCATGCATTTTATAACGAAATCGTAAACTGCGTATTAACTCGCAACGTATGTTACTCTCATGCCATAATTTTACACATTCTCATCACGGCATGGTTATGTGCTCCCCCAGAATCGGACACGCAAAGGGCACGGTTTTTGCCGTGCCCGGTTTGCGCTTTGGATCACATCGACTGTGGAGGTAGGAACATTTTATACCGCGCTTGTCAGCCTTTTGGGCATGAGCCCGCGCCCGCGCAGCCGCTGCAGGAGCAGTCGCAGGCGCTTTTGTTGCGCTTTTTGTCGCGTATCATCTTGACGATAGCCGCCAGAACGACCGCTGCAACCGCAAGCCCCGCCACGAAGGAAGCCCAGTTGCCCGATAACCAGTTTGTCATAGTGTTTCGCTCCTTTCAGCGGATGTCGTTGATCGATTTCATAAATACTGCGCTCGCTACTTGGCCTGCGCTGCTTTCTCATAAGGATTTTTGCGGAAGAGGAAGTAGAGCAGCACGCCCAGCAGCAGGATTGCAACGCCGGTGGCAACCGTAAAAGCGCCCGTGCCGATCCAGCTGCCCAGCTGGAATACGATCAACGCGACGACGTAGGCAAACACCGTCATGTAGCCGATGGCGGCCCAGGTCCATTTCCCGCTGTTCATCTCGGTCTTGATCGCGCCCATCGCCGCAAAGCACGGCGCGCAGAGCAGGTTGAAGAGCATGAAGCTATAGGCAGAGAGCATGGTGAAATCAAGCGCAAGGCTGCTCCAGATCTCCATCCCGTCCTCGGCCACCTCGGCAAAGCCGTACAGCACGCCGAAGGTACTCACCACGTTCTCTTTCGCGATCAGGCCCGTAATGGTCGCTACCGTCTGCTTCCAGCCGCCAAATCCCACCGGTGTAAAGACCGGCGCAATGAAGTTTCCGATCACGGCGAGGATGCTATTGTTGTTGTCCTCGACCATGCCGAATACGCCATCCACCGTGCCAAAGCCTTGCAGGAACCAGAGCACGATTGCCGAGAGCAAAATCACCGTTCCCGCGCGCTTGATGAAGCTCCAGCCACGATCCCAGGTGCTGCGCAGCACGTTTTTCATCGACGGCGCATGATAGCTCGGCAGCTCCATGACAAACGGCGCGGGGTCTCCCGCAAACGCCTTGGTCTTTTTGAGAATGATGCCGCTGACGATGACCGCCGCCACACCAATGAAGTATGCGCTGGTGGCAACCCACCATGCTCCGCCGAAGATGGCGCCCGCAAAGAGCGCGATGATCGGCATCTTTGCCCCGCAGGGGATAAACGAAGTGGTCATGACCGTCATCCGCCGGTCGCGCTGGTTTTCAATCGTACGGCTCGCCATAATGCCCGGAATCGAGCAGCCGGAGCCGATGAGCATCGGGATAAACGATTTGCCCGAAAGGCCGAATTTACGGAAGATGCGGTCCATGATGAACGCAACGCGCGCCATATAGCCAACGTCTTCGAGTAGCGCCAGCAGGAAGAAGAGCACGAGCATCTGCGGCACAAAGCCGATGACCGCGCCGACGCCGCCGACGATGCCGTCTACGATCAGCCCGATGAGCCAGGGCGCTACGCTTAAGCCCTCAAGCCATTCGCCAAGCCCGCCCATGACCCACTCGCCAAAGAGCGTGTCGTTGGTAAAATCCGTCATGATGGAGCCGATGCTTGTCACGGAGATATAGTAGACGCAGAACATCACCAGCGCGAAGATCGGCAGCGCAAGCCAGCGGTTGGTTACGACGCGGTCGATCCGATCGGAGCCGGTTAGCTTCATGCCGGTGTGCTTTTTTTGCACGCTTGTGTCAACCACGCGGCTGATGTAGGCGTAGCGTTGGTTGGTGATGATGCTCTCCGCGTCGTCATCCAGCTCGCGCTCGCAGTCGGCAATGTGCGCCTCGATGTGCACCTTCGTCTGCGCGTCGAGCTTGAGCGCTTCCATCACCTTCTCGTCCCGCTCAAATAGCTTGACGGCGTACCAGCGCAGAAGAGCGCGCGGTACGATGGTTTCTACGGATTCTTCGATGTGCGCAAGCGCGTGCTCCACGCTGCCGGAAAACACATGCGGGCGCTCGCCCAGCTCGTGCGATTTGGCGACGGCGATGGCTTTTGCAGCCGCCTCCTTTGCGCCGATGCCCTTGAGCGCGGAGGTTTCAACCACCTCACAGCCCAGCGCCGCGCCGAGCTTTTTCAGATCGATCACGTCGCCGTTTTTGCGCACCACGTCGATCATATTCAGCGCAATCACCGTGGGGATGCCAAGCTCGAGCAGCTGCGTGGTCAGGTAGAGGTTGCGCTCGATGTTGCTGCCGTCTACGATGTTGATGATCGCATCCGGCCGCTCCGTCACGAGATAGTTCCGCGCGACGACCTCCTCGAGCGTATACGGGGAGAGCGAGTAGATGCCCGGCAAGTCCTGGATGATCGCCTCCTCATTCCCTTTTAGCTTGCCCTCTTTCTTTTCCACGGTCACGCCCGGCCAGTTGCCGACATATTGCGCGCTGCCCGTGAGCTCGTTGAACATCGTCGTCTTGCCGCTGTTCGGGTTGCCGGCAAGCGCTATTTTCAGTCCCATATTTGCCTCCTTCATCATCTGTGCTCTTCGTTTGTTTTGCGGTTTTAGTTAGACGGAGCTAACCGGTTTGCGAAAGATAAGCGGCTCGCGCCGCATGAAATCGCAGATTACTCAACCTCAATGCTTGCCGCGTCGCCTTTGCGTACGGAAAGCTCATAGCCGCGCACTGTCACCTCCAGCGGGTCGCCCAAGGGAGCCACCTTGCGCACATAGACCTCTACGCCCTTGGTTAGCCCCATGTCCATAATCCGGCGCTTGAGCGCGCCTTCTCCGTGCAGCTTCACCACTGTGGCCGTCTGCCCGATCGGTACATCCCGAAGTGTTTTCATGCCTGCTCCTCCTTGTATTTATCTATTACATCACCCGTAGGTATCGGTATCTGTCTTTATACGAGTATCCGGTTTGCCATCTCGCAGCCCAGCGCGATGCGGCAGTCCTTCACCTGCAAAATCATGTTTCCGGAGATGGCGCTCACCACCGTTACCCGCTCGCCAACCACGAACCCAAGCTCCGCCAGATGCTGACGCACCGCGTCTTTTCCCGTGATTTTTTGAATATAGTTTGCCTCGCCCGGCTTTGCCATCGATAGCGGCATCATCCTTCTCCTCCGTTTGCTCTGCGTCTTTTTCACGCGTTTTATTCCGCGATCCGCCGCGCGTTTGTTAGAGCCATCTAACTATTGCAGTTGCAAGTTTACACTTTCTAACCAACTTTGTCAATGCAATATTTCCGGCAATCCTGAATTTCTCGTCATTACGCGCTATTGGTAAAATATGGTTGATCTTTCCGTTTACAATACGAGTGGGCGGCGGCTAAGCTTGTCAAGCGAAATGCAAATTGATACAATCAACATGCCGTACGCGCTTTTACGCGGCAACCAAAAGGAAAAGAGGGTCTTTGCGATGAATCGCTTCGCTGTGACAAACTTATTCGGCATTTCCGGGCTCAACATCGCCTGGTATGGCGTGATCATCGCCTGCGGGCTGGTGCTTGGCATCCTGCTTGCCTCCATGCGCGCGAGAAGGCGCGGCTGGTCTGCGGATCTTCCGCTGGACTTCATCCTCCTCGCCGTGCCGCTTGCCATCATCGGCGCGCGTCTCTACTACGTCGCGTTTGAGTGGGACTATTTTGCGGCGAACCCCGCAAGAATCATTGCGATCAACACCGGCGGCCTTGCTATCTACGGCGCGGTCATCGGCGGGTTTCTTGCGGCGTTCCTCTTCTCAAAGGCGGCGAAGTTTGCGTTTCTCAAGCTCATCGATCTCGTGATTCCGAGCCTGATCCTCGGGCAGGCCATCGGACGCTGGGGCAATTTTATCAATCAGGAGGCGTTCGGCGCGCTGGTCACCAACCCCACTTTGCAGTTCTTCCCGCTCGCGGTGTATATCGAGTCGCTTGGGGAGTGGCATCAGGCGACGTTCTTTTACGAGAGCTTTAGCAACGCGATTCTGCTTGTGGTAACACTCCTGCTCGGGCGCAAGGGCGTTCGGGACGGCACGCTGCTTGCGACCTATTTCATCGGCTACGGCATCGCCCGCGCGGTCATCGAAGGCTTGCGCACGGACAGTCTATACCTGTTTGGAAGCATTCGTATCTCTCAGGTGTTGTCTGTCGTTCTGGTGCTGGTCGGCATCTTCCTGCTGGTTCTGATCAAGAAAGGCAAGCTCAAAACAAAGCCGTATGACGGAAAATATTGCGTGATCCCGCCGGAAGAAAGCGAAGCAGACGCATCCCTGTAAAAAGAAAACATATACTCGAGCGCAATGAAAGAGAGTGGTTGCCCGCTCTCTTTGTATGAAGAATTTTTCTGTGATTCGTGTCTATTTCTCTTGCAAAATATTCCAGGCTTTCAATACCGCTGCTTGCGTTTTGCCGTCCGGCACACCGCCTGCCATGATGTCCTCAACCAGCTCGTTGAGCGGACGCTGTTCTACATGTAAAAACTCGTCCGCATCCGGGTTCGCCGCACGAAACGTCAGGTTTCTTGCAAGATACAGGTGTATCTTCTCGTCCAGAACCGCAACAGACGGATAAAATACGCCAAGAGATACAAATTCCGCCGCCTCATAGCCGGTCTCCTCCAGCAATTCCCGCCGCGCGCAGACCAGCGGCTCCTCGCTGGGATCGAGCTTACCCGCGGGAATCTCCAGCATCACCTGCGCAAAGGGATAACGATATTGCCGCACGAGGATGACGTTTCCCTCATCCGTGAGCGGCACGACCGCCGCCGCGCCGACGTGGCGAATCACCTCGCGCGTCGCGGGCTTTCCGTTTGGCAGGCGCACGGTGTCGCGAAACAGATGCACGATTTTGCCGTTAAAAATCTCTTCCGAGGAAATCGGCTCCTCTACCAGCCCCGCGTCCAAAACATCCATATCCGCTCTCCTTGTTCTGATGATTCTCGTCCATTATATCACGATCGCCAGCCCACCCGGCGCGCATAAAACCGCTGCCGTTTAGAAAAATGTTTGGCCGCCATATGCGATATGACCGTTGCGCGCCGCTGGGTGTTATCATATAATAATCGTAATAGGAATTATTTGTGGCGCACAATCAAATCGTGTGAATAAGGAGTGCCGCTATGCATATCGGCTATGCGTGCCTCGCGATCGCGCTGGAAGGCGCAAAAATCAAAACCTGCACGCTCAGGAACGCCTCCGCAGAGCGGCTGCTCACGCTTGCGGGCGACAACTTTGCCGCGCTGGAGCAAATGATCGACTACAACATCACAAACAACATCCGTCTCTACCGCATCAGTTCCGATATCGTCCCCTTTGGCTCCAGCCACGCAGCCGAGCTGCGCTGGGATCATGCATACGCAGCAAGACTCTTGGCCATCGCAGAGAAAATCAAAACGAACAATATGCGCGTCTCCATGCATCCCGGACAATACACCGTGCTCAACTCGCCGGATGCGGACGTTGTGCGCCGTGCCATCGAAGATCTAGCCTATCATGCGCGGTTTCTCGATGCGCTCAAGCTCGACGCCACGCACAAGATCATCCTCCACATCGGCGGAAAATATGGCGCTCCCTTCGCCGCGCTCGCGCGGTTTGCGGCGGTCTATCGCGATCTGCCGGCTGCGGTCTCGCGACGGCTGGTTCTCGAAAACGACGGCAGCATCTTCACCGTTTCCGAGGTGCTGGAGCTGTGCCACCGCATCGGTGCGCCCGCCGTTTACGACAACCTGCACAACGCAATCAACCCCGCCGACGCGACAAAGAGCGACGCTTATTGGATCGATCTATGCCGTGATACATGGCGCGAAAAAGATGGCGCACAAAAGACGCACTATTCCCAGCAGCACCCGGCAAAGACGCGCGGCGCGCACTCCGACACCATCGCAATCGACCCGTTTTTGGACTATTGTCACAGTCTGGCGGAGGAGAAGCCGGATATCATGTTGGAAGTGAAGGACAAGAACCGCTCCGCGGTGAAATGCGTGCTCTGCACTGCGCCGCCAAACCAGCGCCTGCTGGAAACCGAGTGGGGGCGCTATAAATACAGCGTGCTGGAGCGCGCGCCGGGCGACTATCAGACGATTCGCACGCTGCTCAAGGACAAGCAGGGCGACCATGCGCTCGTGTTTTATCAAACTCTCGAGCGTGCGCTTTCTCTGCCGGAGGACAAGGGCCGCGCGCTCAACGCGCTGGAGCACGTTTGGGGATATTTTCCAGGCCATGCAACCCCGGCGGAAACGAGACGCTATCAGACGCTGCGGGACGGGTATCTGCGCGGATCAAACCCGCTGGATCAGGCAAAGCGCCTGCTCTACCGCCTCTCGCAGAAATACCGGCAGGACTATCTGCTGGGCTCGTATTACTTCACGCTGTAAGAAAAGAACAACCACGGCAACCGAAACCAAGACACACAACAACATCAGAAAGGGAGGCTTATTCTCATGGAATCGCAAAAAGTATCCAAAGCATTGCAGTGGTTCATTCTCATCGCGCTCATCGCGATGCTCACTGTCAACGCGCTGTCCTCTGCGCTGCCGATCAACGGCGTGACGCCGAAGGAAGTCTCCGACCGGTATCCGAATCTATTCGTGCCCGCGCCGCTGACGTTTGCCATCTGGGGCGTGATCTACATTCTTGTGATCGCTTATACGCTCTATCTGTTCGGGCTCTTTCGCCGCAAGGAAGAGGCGCTCAACGCAACGCTGCTCAAGCGAACGGGCATTGTCTTTATCATCACATCCGTGCTCAACCTCAGCTGGGTCATCGCCTGGCATTACGGGCTGCTCACGGTTTCGTTCCTCCTGCTCGTGCTGTTTCTGATCGCCTTGATCGACATGCGGCTGATCATTCGCGCGCAGGAGCCGCTCTCCGTGAAGGAGAAATGGTTCGTGCGGCTGCCGTTTTCGGTCTATTTCGGCTGGGTAACGGTCGCTACCATCGCGGGCGCAACCGCGCTGCTGGTCGGCAACGGCTTTGGCGGGCTTGGCTTGAGCGAAGCCGCGTGGACGGTGATCATTCTGCTTGTCGGCGGCGCCATCGGCATTGCGACCGCGCTGCGGTTTCGCGATGTTCCGTATCTGCTCGTGTTCATCTGGGCGTATGCCAATATCCTCACAAACCATCTCTCCCCCGCCGGGTTCGCGGGCGCTTTCACCGGCGTTATCGCAACGCTGGCGCTGAGCCTTGCGGCGTTTGTCGCGGTGATCGCAGCGCTGATTGTGAAGGGTGCAAAGGCTAAGAGAACATAAAACAAACCACAGTATGATAAAAATATAACATTTGGGCAGGCACTATGTTTCAGCATAAGAGAACATAAAACAAACCACTGTATGTTAAAAATATAACATTTGGGCAGGTACTATGTTTCAGCAAAAGAATCAGTATGACGCTCTCATCATCGGCGGCGGGCTCTCCGGCTTAACGGCGGCGAGCCTGCTCGCAAAAAGAGGGCTCCGCGTTGCGGTTGTGGAAAAAAGCGATCAGCCCGGCGGCTCCTGCGGCATCTTCCGGCGGGGTGAAACCACGTTTGATCAGGGCTCGGCGATGCTCTATGGCTTTGGCGAGCGGGGGTTCAATGCCCATCGCTTCGTGATGAACTGTCTCGAGGAGCCCATCGACGTGCTCAAACACGACCTGCTGTATGTGGTCAACTACGCCGGGCAGCGTGTGCGCTTTTATGCGGATGTCGACCGGTTTGCCGGGGAGCTTTCGCGCGTGTTTCCCACGCAGGAAAAGCAGATCAAGCGGTTTTATCGCGACATGACAAAGCTCTATCGCCACATCATGGTCGAATCCCCCAGCTATACCACGGCGGACGAAACCGACCCAAGGGACGGTCTAAGCGGCTTGCTGAAACATCCGATCTCCTATATCCGGTTTTTAAGCTATCTCAACAGGAGCGCAAAGTCGCTGCTCCGGCAATATTTCACCGATCCGGCGATCTACAACTTCTTTGACAAGCTCACCTCTACCTATTGTTATGCGACAGTGGAGGAAGCCCCCGCCGTGCTCGCCGCCGTCATGTTTGTGGACAACCACACGGGCGGCAGCTGGTATCCCGCCGGCTCCACGCTGTTTCTGCCCGGCAAGCTCGAGAAGGTCATCGAAGAACACGGCGGAGATATGTTTCTCGGAAGAGAGGCCGTCTCTCTCCTGTTTGATGCAAACAAACCCTCCGGCGTGCTGCTCGACGACGGAACGCGTCTCACGGCGGACGACATCGTCTACTCCGGCACGGTCTGGAACCTCTACGGGAAGCTCATCGATCCCGCGCATGCCAGCCAAGAGAAACGCGCCTGGGCAAAGACGCTTGTGCCGACGTATCCGAGCGTCGTGCTCTATGCGGAGGTCGATCGCGCGATCATCCCGGCGGACACTGCGCCCGTGGAGATGCTGGTAGGCAATCCGGAGCAGATCGACGAAAGCGAAATCACCGCCTATCTCTTCAGCATCGACGATCGCTCCCTCTGCGCCGACGATGCGCACGCAGTCATGGCCATCGGGCCGACGTTTCAGGACTGGACCAGCGCAGACGGCGCGGAATACGCCCGCCTCAAAGAGGCCGAGCAGCAGCGGCTCATCGCCGTGCTTGAGCGTCGCTTTCCCGGCTTCTCAGCCGCGGTGCGCTATGCCGAGGTCGCAACCCCGCGCACCATCGAGCGCTACACCATGAAAAACGGCGGCGCGGTAGCCGGGCCAAAGCAGATGCTGGGTCAGCACATGTTCCGCCGCCTGCATACCAGAAGCGAATGGGACAACCTCTTCTATTGCGGCGAATCCACCGTAATGGGCACCGGCACGCCGACCGTCACCACCAGCGGCCTTTCCGCCGCCAACGCCATTCTCAAAAAACGCGGGCTCGCGCCGTTTGTCTACGATAAGCATCAGAAGAACTACGTGCGCCAGCTCCCGCTTCCGTTTACGGCGGATCAGCTCTATGCAGACGAACCGGAGCCCATCCGGAGCATCATGAAAGCTGCGATGCGCTGCCGCTTTTGCGAGCACCCCGTCTGCTGCGGCAACGATGCAACGGATATCCCCGGCATCCTGCGCCGCGTCGCGGTCGGCAACCTTTCAGGCGCAAGAAAGCGCTTTGCCGCGCATCCGGCAGAAGCCGACACGCTCACCCGATATGAATCCAACTGCGTCCGCCTGCGTGAAGGCGGCGATGCGGTTGAACTATCGCGCATTCTTTGCGCGCTGACGGAGGAACACGAATGAACGAAACATATGATGTGCTCATCGCAGGAGCCGGCGCTGCCGGTTTGACCGCAGCTGCTTATTGTGCCAAAGCCGGACTCTCTACGCTCGTTTGCGAACGCGCCGAAAAGGTCGGCGGGCTCGTTGGCACATTCACACACGAAGGCTTTTCATTCGACGCGGGCATCCGCGCGTTTGAAGATTCCGGCGTCATCACGCCGCTGTTGCGTTCGCTTGGGCTACCGATCGAGTTTGCCAAAAACCCCGTTACGGTCGGAATCGGCAATCGCAGCGTACGGCTTTCGGGCGAAGAAAGTCTCGCGGAATACGCAGATTTGTACAAGTCTTTCTTTCCGCAGGAGGCGGGCGCGATCGACGCTATCATAAGCGAGGTCGTCAAAGTTATGCGGTATATGGACGTGCTCTACG
>DNFZ01000014.1 GCA_003486785.1 Clostridiales bacterium
GCGTATCACGCGCGGCAAACTTGGGAAGACGGCGAGAAGGTGGTTACGGACACGGCGCGCATGCGCTACACCGCAAAACCTCAAACGAGCGAACTGCCAAGAGCAAAATCGAAAAAGGATGAAAAGATTCATCTCTTTAGCCACGTAGAAGATGATTTTTTTGAGGACGAAGACGAGGAGGCGTTGCAGCACGGACGCACCACGCGCACGCGCATTTTCCGCACGGGCGCGTCCACAACCGCGCGCATCCACATCAACGAAACCGAAGAAACCATCCGCATGGCCGAGGCGCAGAAGAAAGCGCGCGCGCGGGAAGCCGCGCGAAAACACGAGGAGTTTATCGAACGACAGCTGCAAAAGAAACAACGCGGCGAAATAGCCGCCAAGCTCTTTGGCAATCTGGCGTTCGTGCTGCTGATCCTCGTCTCTGTCGGGGTTGGGCTGTACTATGGTTTTTTGCTTTCGGACATTGTGGTAATGGGCAACGAAAGCTACACCGAAGCCTATATCATCGAGCGCTCCGAGCTTGAACTTGGAACGCATATGCTGTTTGTCGATTTAGACGAAGCGGAGAGCAATATCGCAAAGGACCCGTATCTACAGGTGGATTCGGTATCCTATATCTTCCCGGCTCGCGTTCGTATATTGGTGACGGAGCGCAAGGCGATTGCCGGGATCGTCGGACTCGACAGCAACGTGATCATCGATAAAAACGGCTTTGTGCTCTCCATGGCGGGCGGAACGGATATCTCCGATCTCATTCAGATAACCGGCGTAACCGTCACGGGCTTTCAGCTGGGGCAGCGGCTCGGTCAGGGCAACGATTTTTCCACTGCGACGCTGGTGCAGCTCATCTCGGTTCTGGAGGAGTATGATCTGATCGGATCAATTAAATCCATCGATTTAACCACACCGCTGGCGATCACGATGACCGCGCATAGCGGGCTAAAGATACACGTCGGTCAGGCAACGGAGCTGACCATGAAGACGGAAGTTTTGGCAAGGCTGCTGCCGTTGTTTTTCAGCAAGGGCATCAACAGCGGCACGCTCTATCTTTCTGCAAAAGGCGGAACGGTGTACTCCACCACGTCTTACACCGACCGTACGCCGATCAATGTAGTAGACGATACAACCGATCTAAGCCAGCTGCCAGTGGATGCGGATGGAGACGGAATCGACGACATCACAGGTTTGCCGTATACGCCCATTTCCACCTCGGACCCGATCACTTCACTCCCGACGCCGACGCCGGCAGGCGGGGGAGATGATTTCCAAGGGTAGAACGGTAGCGTCATTGGATAAAAGACACACATTTATAATCAGGCAAAGTGACGATTTTCAAGGGTAGAAAGCGACAATCATAAAGCCATCCGCGTGCACGGATGGCTTTTGTATTGCCGAAGGCATGTAAAGTATAGTTATTCCCAACCCTTTTCTGCATGACGGCAGATAGCGGAAAAGGTCTCCGCGGAGATGTCGTGCTCCATGCGGCAAGCGTCCGCAAAGGCGGTCTCCTTCTGCACCCCAAGGCGCATGAGAAACTGAGCGAGTACACGGTGGCGTTTGTACATCTTTTCGGCGATCTCGCGCCCGCTGTCTGTGAGCGTGATGCATTTATCGTCCGCCATAATGATATAATCATTCTCCCGCAGAAGTTTTGTCGCGTGGCTGACGCTCGCCTTGGTCACACCAAGGCTGGTTGCGATATCCACAGAGCGCGCACAGCCGTTTTTCTCCTGTTGAATCAGAATCTGCTCCAGATAATCTTCAATCGATTCGTTGACCTGCATGACAGCACCTCCGCTTCTTGTTCCTATGCTACACCCATACGCCGCGAATTTCAAGTTTAAATCAAATACGGCGATTGCAAAGCGGGATGCATGAAGACAGGCGGGTTTGGGCAATGGGGATTGACAAGGGCGGTCAGAAGCTGTAAACTTCTGACGCTAGTTAGAGAACGCTAACCTTCTGCGGCCGACCGGAAACATTGCATCCGGATTAGTCTTCTTGTAAGAAAACCGGCAGACGCAGGTGGAGAACGGAGCGAAAGAAACATGACACTGGACGAGCTTAAAATTGGAACGACTGGTGTGATTCGCGCAGTCGGCGGCGAAGGCGCGCTCAGGCTCCGGCTGCTCGATATGGGGCTGATCCCCAAGACGAAAGTGACCATGATCAAAGTCGCCCCAATGGGCGACCCGATCGAGATCTGCGTGCGCGGCTATGAACTGACGCTGCGAAAAGACGATGCGCGGAACATCGCGCTGGCGGAGGAAGAGGGAGACGAACATGGTATTTGCGCTTGCGGGAAACCAGAACTCGGGCAAGACGACGCTGTTCAATGCGCTTACGGGATCCAATCAGCGTGTCGGAAACTTTCCGGGCGTGACGGTGGAACAGAAAACGGGGGAGATTCGAGGCGCAAAGGGCGCTGAGGTCGTCGATCTGCCGGGCATCTATTCCATTCGCCCTTATTCGCAGGAAGAGATCGTCTCCCGCGATTTTATACTCGACGCCAAGCCGGACGGCATCATCAACATCGTGGATGCCACGAACATCGAGCGAAACCTCTATCTTACGCTGCAGCTACTGGAGCTGCGTATTCCCATGGTGATCGCGCTGAACATGATGGACGAGGTGCGCGACAACGGAGGCTCAATCGACGTTCAACTCATGAGCCGACAGCTCGGCGTGCCGGTCGTGCCCATCGTGGCGGCAAAGAACGAGGGCGTTTCCGAGCTGGTCAGCCAGGCGATGAGCGCAGTCAAGCGGCGTATGATCCCAGCGGTGCAGGATTTTTGCCCGGACGGCGCGGTCCACCGTTGCATTCATGCCGTTGCGCACGTTATTGAGGACCATGCGCGCGCCATCGGCGTTTCGCCGCGTTTTTGCGCAACGAAGCTCATCGAAGGGGATGCGCTGCTCTCCGAACGGCTGGAGCTGGATCAAAACGAGCTGGAACTCGTCGAGCACAGCGTTCTTGAAATGGAGCATGAAACCGGCTTTGACCGTAACGAAGCGCTCGCGGACATGCGGTATGCCTTTATCGAAAGCGTGGTCGCGGCGTCTGTTGTCAAGTGCCTTGAAAGCAAGGAGCGCCGCCGTAGCGTCCGGATCGATCAAATACTCACGGGGAAGTACACCGCGCTGCCCATGTTCTTCGGGGTGATGTTTCTCATTTTTTACCTGACGTTTCATGTCATCGGAAGCACGCTTTCAGATCTCTTTACTTCCGGCATCGACGCGCTGACGGCGATCGTTGATCGGGGGCTGACGGCATACGGCATCAATCCGGTGGTGAAGAGTCTCGTGGTGGATGGCATCTTCGCGGGAGTTGGCAGTGTGCTGAGCTTCCTGCCCCTCGTGGTGACGCTGTTCTTCTTTCTCTCTATATTGGAAGATACAGGTTATATGGCGCGCGTCGCGTTTGTCATGGACCGTCTTCTGCGCAAAATCGGCCTTTCCGGCCGCAGTATCGTGCCGATGCTGATCGGCTTTGGGTGCTCTGTGCCCGCCATCATGGCAACGCGCACGCTGGCGAGCGATCGCGACCGCAAGATGACGATCTTGCTTGCGCCATTTATGAGCTGCTCGGCAAAGATACCCATCTATGCGGTGTTCTGCGCGGCGTTTTTTGCGCAAGCGCAGGCGCTTGTGATGATCGGGTTGTATGTGGCTGGCATGGGTTTTGGTATACTCGTTGCATTGCTCTTAAAGAACACGGCGTTTCGCGGAAAGCCGGTTCCGTTTGTCATGGAGCTGCCAAACTATCGCATGCCCTCGCCCAAGAATGTGTTCCTTTTGCTCTGGGAAAAGGCAAAGGATTTTTTAGAACGCGCGTTCACCATCATTCTGCTGGCGAGCGTGGTTATTTGGTTTTTGCAAACGTTTGACCTGCGCCTGAATGTGGTAGCCGAGAGCGCGGGCAGCCTGCTTGCAGTGATTGGCCGCGGTATCGCGCCGATCTTCCGCCCGCTGGGGTTTGCGGACTGGCGGGTGGCAACCTCGCTCATCTCCGGCTTTGTCGCCAAAGAAGCGGTGGTCAGCACACTCTCGGTGCTGCTCGGCACGGGAATAGCGGAGCTGCATCTGGCGTTGCCTAGCCTCTTTTCGACGCTCTCCGCGCTGAGCTTCCTGCTCTTTACGCTGTTGTATACGCCCTGCGTCGCGGCAATTGCCACCGTGCGCAAGGAGCTCAAGTCCGGCTGGGCAACGCTCGGTGTGGTGATTTTGCAGTGCAGCATCGCATGGCTTATCGCCTTTGCCGCCTATCGGATCGGGGGATTGTTTTAAGTGAGGGTGCTGGATTATCTGATTCTGGCGCTCGTCGCGCTCATAGTGCTTTTCGCCGTTCGGCAAAGCGTGAAAAAGCGCGCCTCCGGCGTGGCGTGCGGCTGCGGCGGCTGCGCAGGCTGCAGCGTGCGGGAGAACTGCACGGAACAAGGCAAAGAAAAATAGTGTGCGCTCCACTCCGCCGGATCTCCGGCGGTTTTTCTGTGCTTGGCCGCTTTTCCGTGACAAGTCATATTGACAAATCGCGGAATATCGCCATACTGGTTTTCAATGATGCGAGAAAATCGCTTTCAGCATTGCGTTGGAAAAACGACAGACGGAATAGGCGGACGGAGCATAGGATGGGCAGATAAAGTTCACTCCTTCCGTGCGTGCTGAACCAAAGCCGCGTTTCGCGACCAGCTTATTGCGTCCCCAAGAGAGAGAAGAGAATTTCACAAATACGCATTCAACCGGAGGTACGAGGCTTGTTTACCTATTTACTCTATACGCTGGCTATCATCGGGCTCGCGATTTCGTTTTTCAAGGATCGGCAGAAGACGAAAAGCGCACTGGTGAAGGCCTGGAAGTCGTTTGAGAATATCCTGCCGCAGATTCTGGTCATCTTTCTGATCATCGGTTTTGCGCTCGCCGTCTTCCCGCCGGAGACCATTCGCAAGCTGCTTGGTGCGGAGAGCGGGATGCTCGGCGTAATCGCGGCCGCAGTGCTCGGCGCGGTGACGCTCATGCCGGGGTTTGTCGCGTTTCCGCTGGCGGCAGCGTTGCTCAAGAGCGGAGCGGGGTATATGCAGCTGGCAGCGTTTGTCTCGGCGCTGATGATGGTTGGCGTCGTTACGATTCCCATCGAGCGAAAGACGTTTGGCATGCGCGCGACGCTGACGCGAAACATAGCGGCGTTTTGTTATTCGCTGGTGGTTGCGGTTGTGATGGGGGTGGTATTGGGATGAGCAAGCAGATGAAAGATTTTTCCGACAAAACTGCTGGCAAAGCGCCGGAACAGCAGGCGCGGCAAAACGGCGCGCCAGGGAACATGAGCGGTCAGCAGGGCAATCAAAAAAAACCTTTTCTCAAGCGCTACGGCGCCTTCTTTCTGCTGCTTGCGGCAGGCGCAGCTGCGGGGCTGGTGCTGCCGGATCTGGGCAAAGCGGCGCTGGACAACACACTCGGCAGCTTCAAGGAGATGCTCTCCGTCCTGCCGCCAATCTTTGTTTTGCTTGGATTATTGGATGTTTGGGTTGACCGCGCGACCATGATGAAATATACTGGCAAGGGCTCGGGATTCAAAGGCGTGCTGATCGCGTTCCTGCTCGGCTCCGCGGCGGCGGGTCCGCTCTATGCGGCGTTTCCCTTTGCGGCGGTGATGCTGAAAAAGGGAAGCAGCTTGATGAATGTGCTGATCTTCATCGGCGCCTGGTCTACCACAAAGATCCCGCTGCTGGCGTTTGAGGCCTCCAGCATGGGGCCGAGGTTCACGCTCGTGCGGCTTGCGCTGAGCCTCGTGGGCGTTCCGCTGATTGCGTTTTTAACGGAAAAAGCGCTCGGCCAATCAGGGGTTGAAGAGATCATCACCCTCTACGATACGGAGCAGACGAAATAGGATATCCAAAAGCGCTATTCATCGTGACGAAGGAGCAGACAAAATGAAGAGAGTTGCGTTTATCTGCACCCATAATTCCTGCCGCAGCCAGATTGCCGAAGCACTTGGCAAGCTGCTCGCGGGCGATGTGTTTGAGAGCTATTCCGCTGGGACGGAGCTCAAACCCCGCATCAATCCCGATGCGGTGCGCCTCGTGAAAGCGCGCTATGGCGTGGATATGGAGCGCACGCAGCGCTCCAAGCTCGTCTCCGAGTTGCCGCCGGTGGATATAGTCATCACGATGGGCTGCGGGGTGCAGTGCCCCTATCTGCCCGCCGAACGGCGCGAGGACTGGGGGTTGAGCGACCCGACGGGACAGCCGGACGAGGTGTTTCTCGAAACGATATCGACGATTGAAGAGAAGGTTTTAGCACTCAAGGAGAGCCTAAAGAGCGCATAGGCGCGCGAACACACTGCAAAACAGTAGACAAAATCTTAGGCGGAACGCAATGCGTTGCGTCTTTTCTATTGACAAAAAGAGCTGATGCTATATAATGACTAAATAGACATAAATAGTCAAAACGGAGTTGATTAAATGCCAAAGACGTTTTCAAAAAGCGAACGGGAATATATCAGAGAGCGCCTGAAGGCGGAGGCAGGCAAGTGCCTTGCGACTTATGGAATCCGCAAAACGACGATCGATGAGCTGGTCAGGCGCGTGGGAATTCCGAAGGGGACGTTTTATCTTTTCTATGAGTCCAAGGAGCGGCTGCTGTTTGAAGTCATTATGGAGTTCGACCAGAAGGCGCAGGCGCAGCTGATGCAGGAACTATCCGCATTGCCTGGTGTGCCGGATGTT
>DNFZ01000090.1:0-34916 GCA_003486785.1 Clostridiales bacterium
TGATCGTGATCGACCGCGACATCGAGGTGGCGGACAGGAGCCTTTATACGGCTTATATCGGCTCGGATTTTCACAAAGAGGGGGAGACGGCGGTCTCCTGGCTGGAAGATCTGCTGCTGCGCAGGGGCAGGGCGGAGGATGCGATCCGCATCGTCCACATTCAGGGAACCATCGGTTCTTCCGCGCAAATCGGGCGCACCGCCGCGCTGGAAGCGGCGCTTCTGCGCAACCCAAACTGGCAAATCGTCGTGCAGGAATGCGGGGACTTCACGCGCGCAAAGGCGTATGAGGTGATGAAGGCGATACTGCAAAAAACCAAGGACATCGATGTCGTGTACTGCGAAAACGACGGCGAAGCGCTGGGCGCGATCGACGCCATGGAGGAAGCGGGGCTCTCGTGCGATCCGAACGGCGGCGTGATCGTGATCTCCTTTGACGCGACGAGGCTGGGGCTATCCTACTGCTTGGCGGGGAAAATCGCGCTGAACGTGGAGTGTAACCCCTTGCAGGGCCCGTATGTAGCGGATATGATTCAGCGCATGGAGCGCGGCGAAACCGTCGAGCGGGTGAAGTATATCGACGAAACCGCGTTCGACTGCTTTACGATCACCAGAGCGATGATCGAAGGCAGAGGTTACTGATAAATCTTATCCTTCTTCTATTGCAAGAGTTTCAAAACGAGGCTCTATTGCGTCATCTACCCGGAATATGCTGTCGTTTATTTACGCTCATTGTTGGAAAAATTACAGTCGTTTTTGCAACACACCTGCACGTATTTCACGCGTGGTTTGTTATCTATCCGGGATGGTTCACATTCTTATGCGCTTGGAGCAAAGGCGTTGGTTTCGAGTTGTCTATATGTTATAAGGATTGTGTCGGTCACATCTTGCTTTGCCGACCTGCATATCACGACTCGAAAAAGGAAAGGAAATCGGAAACATGAAAAAGATTGTTGTTTTGCTCCTAGTTGCCATGCTCGCATTTGGGATGGTTGCTTGCGCAACCGCCGCGCCCGCAGCGAGCGAAGCCCCCGCCGCAGCGGCGGAAGCGCCTGCTGCAGCCCCAGCTGCGGAAGCACCCGTAGCCAAAGGCCTGATCAAAGTTGGTATCATCAACAACCCGCCGGCAGAGTCCGGCTATCGCGCGGCCAATGTTGCGGACTTTGAGAAAGTCTTCAACGAAGCCAACGGTTACGCCGTTTCCACCTTCTACAGCCTAAAGAATGACGAGCAGCTCAACGCAGCCGCGCAGTTCATCACGGATGGCGTGGACTACCTGCTCATCTCCGCTGGCGCAACGGATGGCTGGGATACCATTCTTGCCAGCGCAAAAGAAGCCGGCATCAAAGTGTTCCTCTTCGATCGCATGATCAATACGGACGAGAGCAACTATGAAGCGGCTGTCGTTTCCGACATGGCAAATCAGGGCAACACCGCTGTCGCATGGCTCAAGGCGGAAAACCTCGAATCCTACAAGGTCATCCACATTCAGGGTGCAATGGGAAATGATGCGCAGATCGGCCGCACGGCCGCGCTGGATGCAGAGTTTGCAGCCGGCACGATGATCAAGGTTGTGCAGCAGACCGCCACGTGGGATGAAGCGACTGCCAAGCAGATCGTCGAGTCCGTCATCAACTCCGGTGAAGAGTTCAACGTCATCTACGCCGAGAACGACGGCATGGCAAAGGGCGCAGTCGCGGCGCTGGACGAAGCGGGCATCACCCACGGCGTGGGCAAAGCCGTCATCGTCATGGGCTTTGACTGCAACAAATGGGCGCTGCGCGAACTGCTCGCGGGCAACTGGAATTACAACGGCCAGTGCAGCCCCTTCCAGGCATCTGTGATCCATGAAATGATCCAGAAGCTGGAAGCCGGCGAAACTCTCACCGTGAAAAAGGTCATCTCCGAAGAGCGTGGCTTTGACGCAAGAACAATCACCCAGGCGGACATCGACACCTACGGCTTAGGCGAATAAGCCATCCCTATGATTCAAGCCCGAAACAGGGAATAGAGTCAACTATGCCGGTGACGAGTATGCGGAGTTTCTCCGCATACTCGCGCCGTTATGTTCCCCAAAGCCTACCGAGCAAAGGATGTTACCCATGCCAAACGACATCGTTCTATCCATGCGAAACATCAGCAAGACTTTTCCCGGCGTGCGCGCGCTGCACAACGTGGATTTTACGCTCTATGCAGGCGAGATCCATGCGTTGATGGGCGAAAACGGCGCAGGAAAATCGACGCTGATCAAGGTGCTCACGGGCGTATACCCGAAGGATGCCGGAAGGATCCAGATCGCGGGCAGCAGCAAAGACGTAAACATCAAGTCCCCGCAGGAAGCGCAAAACCTCGGCATCAGCACCGTCTATCAGGAGATCACACTCTGCCCGAACCTGACCGTTGCGGAGAATATGTTCATCGGGCGCGGTGCCTATCGCCTCGTCAACTGGCGTACGATGCGGGAGAAGACCGCTGAGATTTTGGAGAAACTAAATATTCCCGCCAGAGCGACACAGCAGCTTGCAACGTGCTCTCTTGCCGTGCAGCAGATGGTCGCTATTGCGCGCGCGGTTGATATGGACTGCAAGGCGCTCATCCTCGACGAGCCGACCTCTTCTCTCGATGAGCGCGAGGTAGAAAAGCTCTTTGCGCTGATGCGCGAGCTCAAGTCGCGCGGTGTTGGCATTATCTTCATCACGCATTTTCTAGAGCAGGTTTACGAAGTATGCGATCGGATCACCGTGCTGCGCAACGGCGAACTCATCGGCGCATACGATGTCAAAGATTTACCACGCGTGCAGCTTATTTCAAAGATGATGGGCAAAGAGCTGGACGATATCTCCCATATCCACAACCGCCGCACAGCATCTGCCGAGCCGGGCCGCGCGCCTGTGTTCGAGGCGGAGGGCCTTGCCAGCGCGGCGGGAACGCGTGCATTTGATTTTAAGATTGATCAAGGAGAAGTCAACGGGTTTACAGGCCTTCTCGGCTCCGGCCGCAGCGAGAGCGTTCGCGCAATCTTCGGTGCGGACCCGATCACCGGTGGCAAGATTCGAATCAACGGAAAACCCGCAAAGATAGCAAAACCCAAGGACGCCATGCGCCATGGCATCGGATATTTGCCGGAGGATCGCAAGCAGGACGGGATTATCGACGATCTCTCCGTGCGCGAGAACATCATTCTGGCGCTTCAGGTGCTGCGCGGCTTTCTCCGCCCGTTTTCCAGAAGCGAGGCGGAGCGGTTTGCGGAGGAGTATATCAACCTGCTCGGCATCAAGACCGCGTCAAGCGATACGCCGATCAAGTCTCTCTCTGGCGGCAACCAGCAAAAAGCGATTCTAGCGCGCTGGCTGCTCACCAAGCCGCAGTATCTCATCCTGGATGAGCCAACGCGCGGCATCGACGTCGGCACCAAGGTTGAGATTCAAAAGCTCGTGCTCAAGCTCGCCGAAGACGGCGTGAGCGTTACGTTCATCTCATCCGAAATCGAGGAGATGCTGCGCACCTGCTCGCGGTTGATCGTCATGCGGGATCGCAAGATCGTCGGCGAGCTCATGCAGGACGAGATGACGCAGGCGAAGATCATGCATACCATAGCAGGGGAGGCGGCACAGAATGGCTAAGAGGTTTAACCGATTTAAAAAATCGCAGCTGGTGATTCCGCTCTTTGCGCTGCTGCTGCTCGTCGTTTTCAACCTTGTTCGGGACGCGGGATTTTTTTCGCTGAATATTGCGACCAATAACGACGGAAACCCGGTCCTGACGGGCAACATCGTCAGCATACTCAACAGCGCGTCAGAACTCGCGATCATCGCCATCGGCATGACGCTGGTCACCGCAAGCTCGCGCGGGCAGGACATCAGCGTTGGCGCGGTGGCGGCCATCGCAGGCAGCGTGTTTGTGCGCGTGCTGCGCGAGCATAGCATCTCCTGGCCGATCATTCTATTGGCGTTTCTCGGCGGATGCGCGGCGGCGGTGCTCTGCGGAGCGTTCAATGGCACGCTTGTCGCCGGGTTTCGGATTCAGCCGATGATCGCAACGCTGATCCTTCTCACCGCGGGCAGGCCGATCGCCTACTGGATCAACGGCGGCGCCACCCCGACTGTGTCAAGCCCCTTGCTCGGCTACATCGGCAGCTTTATTCCGGGCGTGCCGATTCCAACGCCGATCCTGATCGTCGTGGTTTTCTCCGTGCTTGTGTCGTTGATATTACGCCTAACCAACCTCGGCCTTTACACGCAGGCGGTGGGCATCAACGAAAAATCCGCACGGCTCAACGGCATCAACGCCTTTGGCATGAAGATTCTCTCCTTCATGATGCTGGGCGTTTGTGTTTCGATTGCGGGCTGCATCAGCGTGAGCCGCATCGGGCTCATCAACCATGAAACGCTGCTGCTCGATATTGAAATGGACGCGATTCTGGCGGTCGCCATCGGCGGCAATGCGCTCAGCGGCGGAAAATTCAACATCGCGGGGTCCGTGATGGGCGCATATATCATTCAGGCGCTGACCATCACGCTCTACGCCATGAAGGTTTCTTCCACCGCGGTCAAGGCATATAAGGCGATCGTCATCATCGCAATCGTCGTGCTGGGTTCTCCTGTGGTGCAAGGTTATCTGCTCCGGCTGCGGGATATGCTGTTCCAAAAAACGAAGAAGACGACGGAGATGCAAGCGTATGGAGATTAATCGCAAACACGCAGCACAGCGGCTGAGCCTCAAAGGTCGGGAACCGATCTCCAACACTAACCTGCTGCTTGCCATCACCGTTTGCACGTTCTTTGGCATGTATGGCATGGCGATGGGGGTCTGGGGCGGCGGCTTCCTCAATCCGCAGCAGTTTTTGGATCTTTTTAACAACAACTCCTTCCTCATCGTCGTTGCGTGCGGGCTCACCATCGTGATGATCGCGGGCGGCATCGATATCTCCGTAGGCGGCATTACGGCGCTGGTGACGATGGTATGCGTGGTCTATCTCGACGACAAGGGTGGAAGCGTTGCGGGGTCTTTGGCAATCGCGCTCGGCATCGGCACCGCATTTGGCCTCGTGCAGGGGTTTCTTGTGTCCTATCTGGAGATTCAGCCGTTTATCGTCACGCTGGCCGGCATGTTTTTTGCAAAGGGGATGACCACCATCGTCAGCGTTGCGCCGCGAACGGCAGAGCATGCGGCGTTCCTTGCGCTCAAGCAGTTTCGCATCGTAATCCCCGGCATCGGCTCCTATGGAAAGACGGGCAACTTCATACCTGCGCGCATCGAGCTTGGCGTGATCATCGCGCTTGCCGTCGTGCTCGCGGTGTTTATCGTGCTCAAGTGGACGCGGTTTGGCAGAAATCTCTACGCAATCGGCGGCAACAGCCAAAGCGCGCTGATGCTTGGCATCAACGTCAAGCGCACGCGCTTTTTCTCGTATCTATTCAGCGGCGTGCTCTCCGGCATCGGCGGATACGTCTACCTGCTGCACACGGGCGCAGGCAATGCAAGCAACGCGACGGCGGCGGAGATGCAGGCCATCGCCTCCGCGATCATCGGCGGCACGCTGCTCACCGGCGGCGTGGGGAATGTCGTCGGCACGCTCTTTGGCGTGCTCTCGCTCAAAACGATCAACAACATCGTCATCGCCTCGGGGCTAAGAGAGCCGTATTGGCAGAGCATTACCACGGGGCTGATGTTGTGCTTCTTCATCCTGCTGCAAAGCGTAATCCTCAAGATTCGCGAAGGCAGCGCGTCAAAGCGAGACTAGCAGAACGTACGAAGAACGACTTCTCAGAAAAAATCGCTGAGAAGTCGTTTTTCTGCGCAGCTCGTGAGAGTATAATTATAAAAATTCTTGGCATAAATATTATATTTAGCTTTCTTCTTGATTGCGTTTGTGTTATATTTCTCGCTAAAGAAAAAAACAGGCAATCAGTGTGGAAAAACGATAGGAAGACAGGAGGAAGCGGATGGAGCAGCCAAGATACCTGATTCTGGAAAACGGGCAGGTCTTTCGCGGTCGGCCGTTTGGGGCCACGGGACAGGTGATCGCCGAAATTGTGTTTACGACCGCCATGACCGGATATCTTGAGACGTTGACCGATCCAAGCTATTACGGCCAGATGGTGGTGCAGGCGTTTCCGCTAGTCGGCAACTATGGCGTCATTCCTGCCGACTTTGAGGCGGAAAACCCCGCGTTGCAAGCGTATATTGTTCGTTCCTGGTGTCAGGTGCCTTCAAACTTTCGAAGTGAAGAAGACCTTGACACTTTTTTATTATCGAGAGGAATTGTAGGACTATGGGATATCGACACCCGCGCGCTGGTCAAAATCATCCGCGAATACGGCGTGATGAATGCGCTGATCACGGACGATCCCAACCCGAATGAAGCGACACTGCAAAAGCTTCGCAACTATCGTCTCACAGGCGCGGTGGCGGCGGTCAGCGGAAAGAGCACGGCAATCCTGCGTGCCAGCGAGAATAAGCGTCACGTCGCGCTCTGGGACTTTGGCGCCAAGCGAAACATCGCAAACGAACTCGTCAAGCGCGGCTGCGACGTGACGGTTTTCCCCTCCTCCGCAACCGCCGAAGAGATTCTCGCCCGCAAGCCCGACGGTATCATGCTCTCCAACGGCCCGGGCGACCCCGCGGAAAACACCGCGGTCATCCGCGAACTCGCTAAGCTCTGCGCGGCAAATGTGCCGATCTTCGGCATCTGTCTGGGTCACCAGCTGCTTGCGCTTGCCCGCGACGGCGAGACGATGAAGCTCAAATACGGCCATCGCGGCGCGAACCAGCCCGTACAGGAGACCGCAACGAAGCGGGTTTACATCACGAGCCAGAACCACGGTTACGCGGTGAAGACGGATTGCCTGCCCAAGCATTCCCGCGTGAGCTTCCAAAACCTCAATGACGGCACCTGCGAGGGCATGGAGTACCTCGACATACCCGCATTTTCGGTGCAGTTTCATCCCGAGGCGTGCGCAGGCCCGCTGGATACGCGCTATCTGTTTGATCGGTTTATCGACCGGTTAGACGGCACGAGGGAAACGGCGAAGATCGGATAACACAGGGTTTTTGATAAGGAGTATACTATGCCACTGGATCAAAACATCAAGCGCGTGATGGTGATCGGCTCCGGCCCCATCGTAATCGGCCAGGCGGCGGAGTTTGACTACGCGGGCACGCAAGCCTGCCGCGCGCTGCGCGAGGAGGGGCTGGAGGTCATCTTGGTCAACTCCAATCCCGCGACGATCATGACCGACCGCGCGATGGCGGATCAAATCTACATCGAGCCGCTTACGCTGACTACGCTCAAGCGCATCATCGAAAAGGAGAAGCCGGACAGCCTGCTCTCCACCCTCGGTGGGCAGACGGGGCTCACGCTCTCCATGCAGCTCGCTCGAGACGGCTTTTTGGAGCAGCACGGCGTTCGTCTGCTCGGCGCAAACCCGGAAACCATCGAAAAGGCAGAGGATCGCCAGCGCTTCAAGGACGCGATGATCGAGATCGGTCAGCCCGTGATCCCTTCGCTTGTCGTGACAGAGCTGGAGGATGCGCTTGGTTTTGCGGAAGAGATCGGCTATCCGGTGATCGTCCGCCCGGCATTCACGCTCGGCGGCAGCGGCGGCGGTATCGCCGAAACGCGGGACACGCTGATCGAGATCGCGACCAACGGCATCCGCATGTCTCCGATCCATCAGATTCTGGTCGAAAAATGCATCTCCGGCTGGAAAGAGATCGAGTTTGAGGGCATGCGTGACAAGAATGGCAACGTCATCACGATTTGCAGCATGGAAAACTTCGACCCAGTCGGCGTGCACACGGGCGACAGCATCGTCATCGCGCCTGCGGTGACGCTGAGCGACCGTGAATATCAAATGCTGCGCACAGCGACACGCGACATCATCGACGCCCTCGGCATCGAAGGCGGCTGCAACTGCCAGTTTGCGCTGCACCCCACGAGCTTTGACTATGCGGTGATCGAGGTCAACCCGCGCGTTTCCCGTTCCTCCGCGCTGGCCTCCAAGGCGACGGGATACCCCATTGCGAAGGTCGCAACCAAGATCGCGATCGGATACACGCTCGACGAGATTCAAAACGCGGTGACAGGGTCAACCTCCGCCTGCTTTGAGCCCGCGCTGGACTATGTGGCGGTCAAGCTGCCCAAGTGGCCGTTTGACAAGTTTGTCTACGGCCGCCGCACGCTCGGCACGCAGATGAAAGCCACGGGCGAGGTCATGGCGATAGGACCCACGTTCGAGCAGGCGCTCATGAAGGCAGTCCGCGGCGCGGAGATTTCGCAGGACAGCCTGAACATGAAAAAACTAGCAGACATTCCAACCGAACAGATTCGCGAGCGCCTTCATAACTGCGACGACGAGCGGCTGTTTGTGGTGTTTGAAGCGCTCAAGCGCGGGATCACAATGGACGACATTCACCAAATCACGATGATCGACATCTGGTTTCTCGCAAAGCTTCTTCACCTCGTGGAATACGAACAGTCGCTGACTTCGGGCGGGTTGACAGAAGCAGCCTATCTCGATGGGAAAAAACTCGGCTACCCGGACAATGTGCTCTCGCGCATCAGCGGGCAGCCGATACTGCAACACCTCTACGCAGGCTATCGGATGGTAGACACCTGTGCGGCGGAGTTTGAGGCGCAGACGCCGTATTTCTACGCGGACTATGATTGCGTAGAAAACGAAGCGCAGACCTTCCTGCAAAAACACGACACGGGCAAGCGCCGCGTGATCGTGTTCGGCTCGGGGCCGATCCGCATCGGTCAAGGCATCGAGTTTGACTATGCCTCCGTCCACTGCGTCTGGGCGCTGAAGCAGGCGGGGTTTGAGGTGGTCATCGTCAACAACAACCCCGAGACGGTCTCGACCGACTTCGACACGGCGGATCGGCTCTACTTTGAGCCGCTGCTGCCGGAGGATGTGATGAACGTCATTCATACCGAGCAGCCTTACGGCGCGGTGGTCGCGTTCGGCGGGCAGACGGCGATCAAGCTCACGCGCTATCTTTCCGAGCAGGGCGTGCGCATTCTCGGCACGCCAGCGGACAGCATCGACGCGGCGGAGGATCGGGAGCGGTTTGACGCGCTGCTGGAGCGGCTCAACATCAAGCGTCCGCAGGGTAAGACCGTGAAGACCGAGGATCAGGCGCTTTCTGCCGCAAACGATCTGGGCTATCCTGTGCTGATTCGCCCGAGTTACGTGCTCGGCGGGCAGAATATGATCATCGCGTTTTCGGATGACGACGTGCGTGAATACATGGGCATCATCCTGAGAAAAGGCATCGACAACCCGATTTTGATCGATCAATACCTGATGGGCACGGAGATCGAGGTGGATGCCATCTGCGACGGGGAGGACATCCTGATCCCCGGCATCATGGAGCATATCGAGCGCGCGGGCGTGCACTCCGGCGACTCCATCGCGGTCTATCCCGCGTGGAACCTAACCGGCCCGCTCATCGAGCGCGTCGTCGAGCATTCGCGAAAACTTGCGCTCGCGCTCCATACACGGGGGCTCATCAACATACAGTATGTAATTTATGAGAACGAAATCTACGTCATCGAGGTCAACCCGCGCTCGTCGCGCACGGTGCCGTACATCAGCAAAGTCACGGGCGTGCCGATGGTAGACCTTGCCACGCGCGCCATGCTGGGGGACAAACTCAGCGAGATGGGCTTTGGCGCGGGCTTATACAAAACGCCGCCCTATGTCGCGGTCAAGGTGCCCGTGTTCTCGTTTGAGAAGCTGGCGGATGTCGATATCCTGCTCGATCCGGAGATGAAGTCCACGGGCGAAGTGCTTGGCATCGGCAAAACGCGGGAGGAGGCGCTCTACAAAGGCCTCGTTGCCGCGGGGTACAATATGAAGCGGCGCGGGGGTTTGCTCGTCACCGTGCGGGATCATGACAAGGCGGAGATGACCGATACGGTGCGAAAGTTTTACAGCCTTGGCTTTGTGCTCTATGCCACAAAGGGCACGGCGGCGGTGCTGGAAAAAGCGCAGATGCAGGTAACGGTAGTCGATAAGCTGCACGAGTCATCGGAGGATAACATTCTTACGCTCATCGAGAGCGGCAAGATCGACTACATCCTCTCCACTTCGTCCAAGGGAAGATTGCCTTCGCGGGACAGCGTGAAGATCCGCAGAAAGGCCATCGAGCGCGCGGTACCTTGTATCACCTCGGTGGATACCGCAAACGCGCTGGTGGACAGCCTGTTAAGCCGCTATTCCGAGCACAGCACGGAGCTGGTGGACATCAACCACATGCGCACGCAAAAGATGCGCCTGCCGTTTACCAAGATGAATGGAACCAGCAACGACTATATCTACTTTGACTGCATGGAGCAAAACATTGATGCGCCGGAGTCGCTGAGCGTCTATCTTTGCGAAGCGCACGCGGGCATCGGCGGGGACGGCATCATACTCATCGAGCCTTCCGACTGCGCGGATGCTGCCATGCGCGTCTTCAACCGCGACGGCAGCGAGGGCAGGATGTGCGGCAACGGCATCCGCTGCGTGGGCAAATACCTCTACGACAACGACATGACCAAGCGAACCGAACTCACCATCGAGACAAAGAGCGGCATCAAGCACCTCAAGCTCTACGTGCGCGGCGGAAAGGTGAAGTCCGTCACTGTGGACATGGGAAAGGCGGAGCTGCGGCCGGAGCACATCCCTGTCCGGCTCAGCGGGGACAAGATCGTCTCGCGCCTCGTCGAAATCGACGAGCAAACCTACAACATCACCTGCGTCTCGATGGGCAACCCGCACTGCGTGGTGTTCTGCGACTATCCCGACCTGCTGGACATCGAGAAGATCGGCCCCGTGATCGAAACCGCGGCGATCTTCCCGGATCGCGTGAATGTCGAGTTTGTGCAGGTGCTGGATCGCCACACGCTCAAGATGCGTGTTTGGGAGCGCGGCAGCGGGGAGACGCTCGCCTGCGGCACGGGCGCGTGCGCCGCGGTGGTGGCTGCAATCGAGAACGGACTGTGTGACATGGGCGAGGACATCACCGTCCGTCTGCGCGGCGGCGATCTTCTGGTGCGCTATACCAATGAAACCGTCTGGATGACAGGTGATGCGAAGAAAAACTTTGAAGGCTTCGTAGAGCTGTAACGAGGGAACGCAAAAAGCGCTTGGTTTTTTCCCAAGCGCTTTTGTGTTGCTGTGTGTTTGTTACGCGGCCTCAAACTGGCTGTTGTACAGCTCGGCATAAAAGCCGCCTTTTTCGAGCAGTTCCTTGTGGCTGCCGCTTTCGATGATGTCGCCGTCCTTCATCACAAGGATGAGGTCTGCGTTCTTGATCGTCGAGAGGCGGTGCGCAATCACAAACGACGTTCTACCGCTGGTGAGGCGATCCATCGCGGCTTGCACCATGCGCTCCGTGCGCGTATCGACGGAGCTGGTCGCCTCGTCTAGAATCAGCAGCGGCGCGTTTTGAATCATGGCGCGCGCGATGGTCAAGAGCTGCTTCTGTCCTTCCGAAAGGCTCGCCTTGTCGTTGAGCACGGTGTCATAGCCGTCCGGCAGCGTCTTGATGAAGCGGTGGAGCCCGACGGTCTTGCAGGCCTCTTTGACCTGCTCGTCCGTGACATCCGGCTTGCTGTAGACGATGTTTTCGCGGATCGTGCCCTCAAAGAGCCACGTATCCTGCAAAACCATGCCAAACTGCGCGTGTACGTTTTCACGCGGGACGCGCTGAATCGGGATGTTGTCGATCTGAATCTCGCCGCCGTCCAGCTCGTAAAAGCGCATCAGCAGGTTGACCATCGTGGTTTTCCCCGCTCCGGTGGGGCCGACGATTGCGACCTTCTGCCCGGGTTTCACGGTGGCAGAGAAGTCGTGGATGACGGGCTTGCTGGGCGAATATCCAAACCTCACGTGGTCAAACGAGACGCTGCCTTCGATGCACTGCAGCATGGGCTTTTTCTCGTCCTCGCGCGCCAGCTCCGGCTCGCCCAGCAGCGTGAAGACGCGCTCGCTTGCGGCGGCGGTGCGCTGGAGATTGTTCATCGCCTGCGCAATCTGCGACAGCGGCTGGGTAAAGAGCCGGATGTACATCATGAACGCGACGATCACGCCAAACGTGATGGTTCCCTGCACCGCCAGCGCAGCTCCCACGACGCAGACCGCTACGTAGCCAAGGTTGCCGACAAAGGCCATGATCGGCATCATAAGCCCCGATAGAAACTGGGACTTCCAGGCGCTTGTGTAGAGCGATGCGTTGCTTTTTTCAAACACCTGCTTCGCTTCACGGCTGCCGTTGTAGACCTTGACAATGTTGTGCCCGGTGTAGACCTCTTCGATGTGCCCATTGATCTTGCCGAGTTCCTTTTGCTGCTCGGAGAAGTACTTTTGCGAGTGCTTCATGATCACCATCATCAGCACGAAGCCGATGAGGCTTGCGCCGATGGCGGTGAGCGCGAGAATCCAGCTGTTGTAGAGCATCATCACGAGCGAACCGAGTAGCATCGTAATGGCAGTGATCAGTGTGCCGAGGCTCTGGTTCAGCGTCTGCCCGATGGCGTCCACGTCGTTGGTCACGTGGCTGAGCACATCGCCATAGCTGGTTGCGTCGAAATATTTCAGCGGCAGACGGTTGATCTTCTGCGAGATATCCGTGCGCATCCGCTTGGAGATGCGCTGCGTCACGACCGCCATAATCTGGCTCTGCAGGAGGTTGAGCAGGAACGAAAACGCATATAGTGCAGCAAGCGCCAGCGCGATTGTGGAAATGGCGCCCATGTCGATTGTGCCCAGCACAGGCTCTCCGTTGACCAGGGACGGAAGTCCGTTCATGATCTCGTTGGTCAGGGCTTTGAGCCGATCCGGCCCTACGATCTGGAGTATGGTTCCGCCCACCGCCGCAACCAGCGCAATCAGGATAGCGGAGATATATTTCTTGCAATAGGCAAGCAGCTTTTTCATGGTCGCGCTGAAGTCCTTGGGCTTCTCCACGGGCATGCTCATGGCGCGCCCGGGACCGCCGCCCATACCGCCGCGTCCGTATTCATTCGCTCTCGGGCGCGATTCTTCTCTGGTGTCGCTCATGCGGACAGTTCCTCCTCACTCAGCTGCGACATGGCAATCTCTTTGTATACGTCGCATGTTTTCAGCAGTTCTTTGTGTGTGCCGTTTCCTGCGATCTGGCCCTCGTTGAGCACGATGATCCGGTCGGCGTCGAGTATGGTGCCGATGCGCTGGGCCACGATCAGGCTGGTTACGCCCGCCGTTTCGCGCCGGAGCGCGGTTCTCAGCGCGCGGTCTGTCTTATAGTCCAGCGCGGAGAAGCTGTCGTCAAAGATATAGATCTCGGGCTCTCTTGCAACTGCGCGGGCGATGGCGAGGCGCTGTTTTTGCCCGCCGGAGAGGTTGGAGCCGCCCTGCGCGATCTCCGCGTCGTATGTTCCATCCATCTGCTCGACGAAGTCCGCGCCTTGCGCGATGCGCATCGCGGCGGCGATTTCGTCCACGTTTGCGCTCTCCTTGCCGTTGTCGCCGTAGGCGATGTTGCTTTTGACCGTGCCGCGGAACGTGACCGCCTTTTGCGGCACATAGCCGATCTTGTTGTGCAGCGCGTCCTGCGTGTATTGCCGGACACTGATGCCATCCACCAGCACCTCGCCCGCCGTCGCGTCGTAAAAGCGGGGGATGAGGTTGATGAGTGTGGTTTTGCCGCTGCCGGTGGAGCCGATGAACGCGACGGTTTCGCCGCGTCTTGCGATGAAACTGATATCGCTCAGCACGTCGTCCACCGCGCCGGGATAGCGGAAGCTCACGTTGCGAAACTCGATCTCGCCGCGTTTACCCGCTTCGCCTTCGGTCTTCGTTCCGTCGATGATGGAAGGCTTGGTTTCGAGTACCTCGTTGATGCGCTTGGCGGAGACGGAGGCGCGCGGCCATAGAACGAAGATCAACACCAGCATCATAAACGACATGATCACCTGCATGGCATAGGCGGAGAAGACCACCATGTTGGAAAACAGCGTGAGCCGGTCCATCAGCCCCGCGCTGTTGATGAGTATTGCGCCGATCCAGTAGATTGCGAGGGTCAGCGCGCTCATGAGTGTGGAGATAATCGGCATCATGATCGCCATACCGCGGTTGGTGAAGAGCTGCGTGGCGGTGAGCTCCGTGTTTGCGACCTCAAACTTCTGTTCCTGATACGGTTCTGCGTTATAAGCGCGCACCACGCGAAGGCCGGTGAGGTTTTCGCGGGTCACGCGGGTGAGGTTGTCTGTCAGGGTCTGCATCTGGCGGAATTTCGGCAGCACGAGCGTCATCATCACGGAGATAACCGCGATCATGATCAGCACGGTAACGCCTGTGGCAAGCGACCATTCGAGGCCTTTTCCTGCGATCTTGCCCACGGCCCAAATCACCATGATGGGGGCTTTGATGATCATCTGCAGGCCCATTGTGATGAGCATCTGCACCTGGGTTATGTCGTTGGTGGAGCGCGTGATCAGGCTGTCCGTCGAAAAGCGGTTGATCTCTTCCATGGAGAACGAGTCCACCTTGGAGAAAAGCTGGCTGCGGATGCGCTGTGAAAACGAGGCTGCGATGCGCGCGGCAAGAAAGCCTACGATCACCGCCGAGGCGACACTGCCCAGTGCGCAGAGCAGCATGCTTCCGCCCGCAAGCCAGATATCGGAGATCGCGCTGCCGGGGGTTTGCGTCAGCCGCGTGATTTCGGACATGTAGTCCGGCAGTTTGAGATCCAGCCAGACCTGCGAAACGATAAACGCAAGGCTGATGAGCGCCTGCAGCCACTCGGCTGCCTTCATGCGCTTGAGTAAACGAAACATGGGACACTCCTTACTATCATAATATTGAAATACGATGTTCTAGCAATCAGACGAAGCGTGTTTCACTTGATTGCAGAGTCGTTTCTGAAGAATTCTTCCGGCGGGTGCTCGGCGATTCGCTTCAGGATGCGCAAAAACTCCAAAGAATCCGTCTCGCCGAGGTTTCTGAGCATGCGCTCAAGCATGCCCATGATCATGTTTTCATGCTCATTTTGTTGCGCGCGTCCGGCGTCGGTCAGCTCCACAAGAATGCGGCGGCGGTCCCGCTCGTCGATGCGGCGGGTGATCAGTCCTTTGGATTCGAGGCTGCCCAGCGCCGCTGCGATGCGCGCCGTGCTGATGCCCATCTCCTTGCTGATCTCGCTGGGGATGGCGCGGCCGCCGTGCATGGATAGAAATTTGAGCACAAAGTGCTCACCGCGCATGGAGTCCGTTATTTTGTCCTGATTATTGCGTCTGCGCAGTTGATGGAGCGTCACCATATACTCGCGCGCGAGCGATTGATAGTCCATTTTGCTCACCTCCGCCACAAATTGCTAACAGTGTTAATAATACACCCTGTTAGACAAAAGTCAAGCGGGGAAATTGTGAAAAAATGTGGCACAATGCAAAGTGTGTTTTCATAAGCAGTCTTATGGGCGACAAAGACGCAGGGTCTCGATCGCGCGGCGATCCGGCAGAAAACGGCGCAGTTGAAACAGGCGCGTTGCTCGACGGGGGCGGATAGGATACAATATTGATGCAAGAAGAAGGGCGCTCGCTAGGGCGCGCTTCAAACAGGGGAAAAAACCGAATGATAAAAATCGTGGTTCTGGATGGATATACGCTCAATCCCGGCGATCTGCGCTGGGATGCACTCGAGGCGCTCGGCGAAGTGACGGTATACGACCGCACGCCGGCGGATGAGATCCTGTCGCGCATTGGTGATGCCGACGCGGTTTTGACCAACAAAACCCCGCTTTCGGCGGAGACGTTGGCTAGATGCCCAAGCGTTAGATACATTGGCGTGCTCGCCACGGGCTACAACGTTGTGGATACGCTTGCTGCGAAATCGCGCGGCATTCCCGTGACCAACATCCCATCCTACGGCACAGCGGCGGTGGGGCAGTTTGCCATCGCCATGCTGCTGGAGATCTGCCATCATGTTGCGCATCACAGCGAAGCGGTGCACGCGGGACGCTGGAGCAGCAGCCTCGACTTTTGCTTCTGGGATTATCCGCTCATAGAGCTTGCGGGAAAGACCATGGGCATCATCGGCTTTGGCCGCATCGGTCAGCGCACGGGCGAGATCGCCAGGGCGCTCGGCATGCGCGTGCTGGCGCAGGATGCATATCCAAACGACGCGGGCCGCGCCATCGGCAGCTATGTCGAGCTGGACACGCTCTACAAAGAATCGGACGTCATCAGCCTGCATTGTCCGCTCTTTCCGGAGACAAAGGGCATGATCAACGCGCAGTCCATCGCGAAGATGAAAAGCGGCGTGATCCTGCTCAACAACAGCCGCGGTCCGCTCATCGTGGAGCTGGATCTGGCGGACGCGCTCAACAGCGGCAAGGTGTTTGCCGCGGGGCTGGACGTGGTCAGCGAAGAACCCATCCGCCCGGATAACCCGCTGCTTTTTGCAAAAAACTGCATCATCACGCCCCATATCAGCTGGGCGCCAAAGGAGAGCCGCCAGCGCCTGATGGACACGGCGGTGGAAAATCTCTCCGCCTGGCTGAACGGTGAAATGCAAAATATCGTGAATGGGTAAAGAAGCGCATTTTTCACAAAGACTGTCCGAGAACTTTTCGGGCAGTTTTTTGATTGTGCACAGAATCGATCAAATGGATAGCAGTTATTTTGATTTTACGGAGAATCACTCAAATGGATAGCAGTTTTTTGATTGTGCGCAGAATCGCTCAAATGGAAAGCAGTTTTTTAATTGTACGGAGAATCGCTCAAATGGATAGCAGTTATTTTGATTGTGCGCAGAATCGATCAAATGGATAGCAGTTATTTTGATTTTCGGAGAATCACTCAAATGGATATATGAAGAATACTCAAAATATATGCGGATACTTGTGCGATCTTCTTTACAAACGACACTTGCTGTGCTAAAGTCTACTCTGTTGGTACTACAAATTGGTAGTACCAATCAGTCGGACGATTGAGCCCGCGAAACGGAGAAAGAACAAACAGGGAGGACGCGCGCATGAGCGAGCAGATGCAGATACAGTCGGTACGCAGCAGGCTGCTGCGCGAGATGAAGGAGGGCGCCTATCGCTACTCGGGCAAGCTGCCGCCGGAAGGCGTGCTCGCCGAGCGACTGAGCATCAGCCGCACGCAGCTCAGAGACAGCCTCGCCCAGCTCGAACGCGAAGGGTTTATCAGCCGCCATCAGGGCGTCGGCACCGTGATCAACCGCCACGTGCTTGCCGTTCCGGTGCGCATGGATATGGAGATTGAGTTCATGGAGATGATATCAAATTCCGGCCACGAACCGGGTCTGCTCTTTTCCAGCCACGAACTCGTGCCTGCGGGGGAAGTTGCCGCGCAACACCTCGCAATCTCGCCGGGCGATACGGTGCTCAAGGTCGTGCGTCTCATCGGCGCGGATGGCAAGCCAGCAATCTATTGCGAGGACTATATCCCCGCGTCTCTGATCAAGAAGAAAGAATTTGCTGCGGAAGATCTGCAAAAGCCGATCTTCTCGTTTCTAAAGCAGTTTTGCGGTTTGGAGCCGCATATGGACCTCACCGAAGTGCGCCCCGCCGTTGCGGATGCAGCGCTTGCAAAAACGTTTTGCGTGGCGGAAGGAACGCCGCTTCTCTATCTCGATGAACTCGATTACGACAAAGAAGGCATGCCCATGCTGTATTCACCGCAGTACTACATCGGCGGCGTGATTCAGCACACCATGCTGAGAATGAAGTTTTAACAACGCCGCAAAAAGCAGGCCTGTTCCTGTATTGCGGTTTTTTATTTGAAGTTGGGAGGATGGTTTCGTGAAAAAAGTTGCTGTTGTGATGGGGAGCGCTTCCGATCTGCCGCTGGCCAAAGACGCGCTGAAGATGCTTGCCTCGTTTGAGATTCCCGCTGTGGCGCACGTGCTCTCCGCGCACCGCACGCCGGAGGAGGCAGCCGCGTTTGCAAAAGCTGCAGAGGCGGAAGGCTTTGGCGCAATCATCGCGTTTGCTGGCAAGGCCGCGCATCTCGCGGGCGCGATGGCGGCGCATTCGCTGCTGCCCGTCATCGGCGTACCGGTGAGCGGCAAGGATCTTGGGGGCTTAGACGCGCTGCTGAGTACCGCACAGATGCCCAAAGGCGTGCCTGTGGCGACGGTGGCGATCGACGGCGCGGCAAACGCCGCTCTGCTGGCCGTGCGCATCCTCGCGCTTTCGGATGAAGCGCTCAATCTAAAACAAAAGCAGTATGCGCAGAAGCTTGCGGAGCAGTCCGCCGAAGCGGACGCGGCAATGCAGAAGGAAATCGAACAGCTTTGATCCCCGGATCAGGCTGAGAAAAGTTTGAATAAACAGCACGCAAAGGAGAGGGATTCAGCATGAAAAAGCTAGAGCAGATTTACGAAGGCAAAGCAAAGAAGGTCTACGCGACGGACGACCCCAAGACCGTCATCGTGGACTACAAGGACGACGCGACCGCGTTCAACGGCCTCAAGAAAGGCACCATCGCCGGCAAAGGCGTGGTCAACAACAAGGTTTCCAACCACTTTTTCCGCCTGCTGGAAAAGGAGGGAATCCCGACGCATTATGTCGAGCAGATGAGTGATCGCGAAACGGCCGTTCGCCGCGTTGAGATTCTGCCCGTCGAAGTCATCGTGCGCAATCGTGCCGCGGGCAGCTTCAGCAAACGCATGGGTGTGGCGGAGGGAACCGCTTTTGCCTGCCCGATCCTTGAATACAGCTACAAAAACGACGATCTGGGCGATCCCTTCATCAACTCCTACTACATCCGCGCGCTCAACCTCGCGACAGATGAGGAGATGGAGTGGGTCAAGACGTATTCCTTCCGTGTCAACGATATCTTGAAGGCATATCTTGACGGCTTTGGCATCGAGCTCATCGACTTCAAGCTGGAATTTGGCCGCTTTGACGGAAAAGTGATCTTAGCCGACGAGATTTCGCCCGACACCTGCCGCTTCTGGGACAAGGCCACAGGCAAAAAGCTCGACAAAGACCGCTTCCGCCGCGACCTTGGCGAGGTGGAGGAAGCATACCACGAAATCATCAGCCGTTTGATGGGAGAATAATCATGCGCCATCCACTGCACCTGCCCGCGGCATATGAACGGCTCAAGCCGGACGACGACTGCATGCACGAAGAATGCGGTGTGTTTGGCATCTATTGTAACGGCAGCGGGCAGGACGCGGCGGAGGCGGCTTACTACGGCCTGTTTTCGTTGCAACATCGCGGGCAGGAGAGCGCGGGGATTGCGATTTCGCGCAAGGGCAAGATCGACTGCCACAAGGCGATGGGTCTTGTCAGCGGGCGCTTTTGCGACGGGCTTGCCTCGCTCAAGGGCAGCAACCTCGCCATCGGACACGTGCGCTATTCCACCATGGGCGATAGCTCGCTTGTCAACGCGCAGCCGCTCGTGGTAGAGTCTCCGCTGGGCCCGCTTGCGCTTGCGCACAACGGCAACATCATCAACGCAAAAGAGATACGCGCCGCGCTTGAGGCAGAGGGGGCAAGTTTTCAAACTACTATCGACTCGGAGATCATCGCCGCCCTGATTGCAAAGCACAGCAAAGCGGGGCTTGCGGAAGGCATTGCCCAGGCGATGGAGCAGCTCAAGGGCAGCTATGCGCTCGTGCTCATGACGCGGGATACGCTCATCGGCGTGCGCGACCCCAAGGGCATGCGCCCGCTCGCGCTCGGCAGCCTAAACGGCGCATATGTGTTCGCCTCGGAATCCTGCGCGTTTGACACCATCGGCGCGGAGTTCATCCGCGATGTGCGCCCCGGCGAGATCGTGATTGCGGGGAACGGCGGGCTTCGCTCGCATCAGGCCATACACGCGGCAGATACGGCGCTGTGCATCTTCGAGTATGTCTATTTCGCGCGACCGGATTCGGACATCGACGGCATCTCCGTCCACAAAGCGCGGGAGCGCGCGGGGGAACTCCTCGCCATCTCGTCCCCTGCGGATGTGGACGTAGTCGGCGCCGTGCCGGATTCCTCCGTGCATGCCGCGATGGGCTACGCGCGGCAGGCGGGATTACCGTTTACGATCACGCTCTCGAAAAACCGCTATATGGGGCGCACGTTCATCGAGCCGTCGCAGGATCGGCGGGAGATGGATGTTTCGCTCAAATTCAGCGCGCTCAAGCGAAACGTGCGCGGTAAGCGCGTGCTGCTGGTAGATGACTCCATCGTGCGGGGAACTACCAGCAAATACATCGTCGAGATGCTCAAGACAGCCGGCGCAAAAGAGGTGCATCTGCGCATCAGCTCGCCGCCGGTCATGCATCCGTGCTGCTTTGGCATCGATACCTCGTCCTATGAGCAGCTCATCGGCGCGAACCATTCTGTGGAGGAGATCCGCCGCTTCATCGGCGCGGATTCACTGAGCTATCTGAGCATCGAGGACTTGCACAAGACCGTGGAGTGCGCGGCGTGTAATTTCTGCGCGGGCTGCTTCAACGGCAAGTATCCGGAGGACGTCTCCGCGCTGATTAAGCGCGGCGGCAAGCACATATTGGATCGCTAAGGGGGATTTTTCGCATGCCGGTGACCTATGAGCAGGCGGGCGTGAGCGTTGAAAGGGGCTATGAAGCCGTTCGACGCATGAAAGCCTACGCCGAGGCGACGTTTGATCAAAATGTGCTGCAATCCCTGGGATCGTTCGGCGGCATGTACGCGCTGGGTGAGCAGGTGTTGGTCTCCGGTACGGACGGCGTCGGCACCAAGCTCAAAGCCGCGTTCGCGCTGGACAAACACGACACCGTGGGTATCGACTGCGTGGCGATGTGCGCCAACGACGTGGTCTGTCACGGAGCCAAGCCGCTGTTTTTCCTCGACTATATCGCAACCGGAAAGCTCGTGCCGGAGGTGGCTGCCAGCATCGTCAAAGGCGTTGCCGACGGCTGCACACAGGCGGGCTGCGCGCTCATCGGCGGAGAGACCGCCGAGATGCCGGGGTTTTATCCGGTTGGGGAATACGATCTCGCGGGCTTCTGCGTGGGTCTGGTGGACAAAGCGAAGCTCATCGACAACTCCCGCGTAAAGGCGGGCGACGTAATCCTCGCGCTCGCTTCCTCGGGCGTGCATTCCAACGGGTTTTCGCTGGTGCGCAAGCTCGTCCCGATGGAGAAAGCCAGTCTGAACCAGTATCATGCCGATCTTGGAAAGTCCCTTGGCGAGGAGCTACTCACGCCGACCAATCTCTACGTCAAACCCGTGCTGGCGCTGATCGACGCGGTGGAGGTGCATTCTCTTGCGCACATCACCGGCGGCGGGTTTTACGAGAACATCCCGCGCAGCATCCCGAAAGGCTTGACCGCGCAAATTGAGAAAAACGCTGTGCGCGTGCTGCCGATTTTTCGCCTGTTGCAACGCTTAGGCGAGCTGGGAGAAGCGCACATGTTCAACACCTTCAACATGGGCGTGGGCATGACGGTCACGCTGCCTGCGACAGAGATCGATAAGGCAATCTCGCTCCTCGCCGGTTACGGCGTGCAAGCGAACCCGATCGGCGAAGTCATTCCCGGCGACGCGGGCATTGCGCTATGCTGAACGCTCGCATCGCGGTGCTCGTCTCCGGCGGGGGAACCAATCTGCAGGCGCTCATCGACGCGCAGGCTTGCGGCAGACTTAAGAGCGGAGAGCTTGCGCTCGTAATCGCGAGCAAGCCCAGAGCCTATGCGCTGGAGCGGGCAAAGAACGCGCAGATCGCAACCGAGACGGTCGAGCGTGCGGCGTTTGAAACGCAGGAGGCGTATGAAGCGAGATTGCTGGACGTACTCGCGTCTCATAACATCGATTTGATCGTGCTCGCGGGGTACATGCATATACTCTCTGCAAGCTTTGTCTCCCGCTATCCGGAGAGGATCGTCAACGTGCATCCTTCGCTGATTCCCGCGTATTCCGGCAAGGGGTATTACGGAATCAAGGTGCACGAGGCGGTGCTTGCGGCGGGCGAAATGGAGACGGGAGCGACGGTGCACATGGTCAATGAGGTGCCCGACGGAGGGCGGATTTTGATGCAGCAGCGCGTGCCGGTGTTTGGCAGCGACACGCCGAAAACCCTGCAACACCGCGTGATGGAGCAGGCGGAGTGGGTTTTACTCCCGCGCGCGGTCGAGCAGATTTGCGCGGAGCTGATCGCGCAAGAGAACGCTGGAGGTAAGAGGATGAACCGGAATCTGTTTGAGATATTAGAGAAAAACGCTTACCCCGGGCGCGGCATCGTGCTGGGGCTCACGCCGGACGGCAAACAGGCCGCGCTTGCGTATTTCATCATGGGGCGCAGCGCGGGCAGCCGCAGCCGTGCCTTTACAAAGGACGGCGACAATCTTGCAATTCGCATGCTGGACGGCGGCAAAATCGCCGACACCAGCCTGATTCTATACACGCCGCTTCGCACGCTAGAGAAGGCCGTCGTCGTCACCAACGGCGACCAGACGGACACCGTCTGCGCGGCGCTGGAAAACGGCGACACGTTCGAGGGAGCGCTCCGCACGCGGACGTTTGAGCCGGACGGTCCGCATTTTACGCCGCGCATCAGCGGCATGATGGATTTTGCAGACGGTTTCACCTACAAGCTTTCGATCCTCAAATCCGGCGACGCGGCGGGAAAAACAACCCTGCGGCAAACGTTTGAAACGGAGCCGCTCGCGGGTACGGGTCATTTCATCCACACGTATCAAACCGACGGCGCGGTGCTGCCGAGTTTTTCCGGCGAACCAGTCGCGATCTCGATTGTAGACGATTTCTCAGCGTTTGCGGACGGGCTTTGGAACGCGCTGAATCCAGAGAACAAGGTTTCGCTCTATGTGCGGTATACCGATCTAAATAGCAAAAAATATCAGGACAAGATTTTAAACCAATACGCAATAGATTGAAGATCATAGTAGAAAAGAATTTTTCCAGCACACGATCAAAGGAGAACCGGAATGAAGGAACTCACGCTGAAATACGGCTGCAACCCGCAGCAGAAGCCCGCGCGCATCTACGCGGAGGCGGGCGAACTGCCCATCGAAATTTTGAACGGGCAGCCGGGGTATATCAATTTTCTCGACGCGTTGAACGCATGGCAGCTCGTGAAAGAGCTGAAACAGTCGCTGGGGCTTCCCGCGGCGACGTCCTTCAAGCACGTCAGCCCCGCGGGCGCGGCGGTCGGTCTTCCGCTGAGCGAGACGGATCTGGTCGCCTGCGCGGTGGACGATCTTGACGGCATCAACGATTCTCCCGTCGCCTGCGCCTATGCGCGCGCAAGAGGAACCGACCGCATGTCCTCGTTTGGCGACTTTATCGCGCTGAGCGACACATGCGACGAGACCACAGCGCGCATCATCAAGCGCGAGGTGTCGGACGGCATCATCGCGCCCGGCTACACGCCGGAGGCGCTTTCTCTCCTCAAAACCAAGCGCAATGGCAACTACGCTGTGATTCATATCGACCCCGCTTACGCGCCGGAGGGTGCGGAGAGAAAGCAGGTGTTCGGCGTCACGTTCGAGCAGCCGCGCAACACGGCTGTGATCGACAGTTCGCTGCTGAATAATCCCGTCACCGCGATCAAAGACATCAGTGAAAGCGCCAAGCGCGACATGATCCTTTCGCTGATCACGCTCAAGTATACCCAGTCTAACTCGGTCTGCTTCGCGGCAAACGGTCAGACCATCGGCGTTGGAGCCGGGCAGCAGAGCCGGATTCACTGCACGCGGCTCGCGGGCGAAAAAGCGGATATCTGGTGGATGCGCAGAAGCCCGCAGGTGACAGCTCTTCCGTTTTTGCCCCAGATCAAGCGGCCGGAGCGCGACAACCTGATCGATCAATACATCGGAAACTATGGCGGCGCGGCCTGCGGCGAAGCGGGCTGGGAAGCATATTTCTCGCAAAAGCCGGTACCGATGACGCAGGCGCAACGCGAAAGTCACCTTGCCGCGCTCTCGGGTGTTTCGCTCGGCAGCGACGCGTTTTTCCCCTTTGACGACAACATCGAGCGCGCGCACAAGAGCGGGGTACAATACATCGCCGAGCCCGGCGGCTCCGTGCGGGACGCGGACGTGATTGCGTGCTGTGATCGATACGGCATCGCGATGTTCTTCACGGGTATGCGCCTGTTTCATCATTGATTTTGAAAGCAGCATTGTTTTTTCGCGTAAGCAGGCGAGAGAAAGGTGTATTTTGCGCATGAAGGTCATGATTGTAGGCGGCGGCGGACGCGAACACGCAATACTCGAAAAACTGCGCGAGAGCCCGCGCATCACAAAACTCTATGCCCTGCCGGGCAACGGCGGCATGGCGGCGCATGCCGAGTGCGTGCCCATCAAGGCCACGGACATCGACGGCATCGTCAGCTTTGCGGTGGAGAAACACATCGATTTTGCGGTGATCGGACCCGACGACCCGCTGATTGCGGGCGTGTGTGATCGACTCCATGCGGCGGGCGTGCGCTGCTTCGGGCCAAGCAAATTCGCAGCCGCCATCGAGGGCAGCAAGAGCTTTGCCAAGAACCTGATGCGCAAAAACGGCATCCCGACCGCTGACTATGCGGTGTTTGACCGCGCAACGGAGGCGTATGCCTATCTTGCGGGCGCGAACTACCCGGTCGTCATCAAGGCAGACGGGCCCGCGCTGGGTAAGGGCGTAATCATCGCCGACACACGCGAAGAAGCGTTTCAGGCCGTGCACGCGATGATGGAAGACGGCGTGTTTGGCACCAGCGGTAGCCGCGTGGTCGTGGAGGAATTCCTCACGGGAGTTGAAGCAAGCGTGCTCGCGTTTACGGACGGAACGACGCTGATTCCGATGATCTCCGCGCTGGATCACAAACGCGCACTGGATGGCGACAAGGGACTCAACACCGGCGGCATGGGCGCGCTCGCGCCGAACCCATACTATACGTTTGAACTCGCGTGCTCATGCATGGAGCTGATCTTTTTGCCGACCATGCGCGCGATGAACGCGGAGCTAAGGCCGTTCTCCGGCTGTCTCTTCTTCGGGCTGATGCTCACCAAGCACGGACCGAAGGTGATCGAATACAACTGCCGCTTTGGAGACCCCGAAACGCAGGCGGTACTGCCGCTTTTAGAGACGGATCTATTCGAAATTATGCTAGCGACTGAGGACGGTCGGCTTGGCGAAATCCCCGTGCGCTTTCGCGGCGGTAGCGCCTGCTGTGTGGTGCTCGCCAGCGGCGGATATCCCGGCGCATACCAGACGGGGTTTGAGATTTCGCTTGGCGGCGCGGATCGCGCGGAAAATGTGTTTGTCTATCATGCGGGCACGAAAACGGAGCGAGACAAACTCGTGACCGCGGGCGGGCGCGTACTGGGCGTGACGGCAGTCGGTGCGGATGCACGCGCGGCGCAGCAGGCAGCGTACGCGGCGGCGGAGCGCATCCGCTTTGACCGCGCATTTTACCGCCGCGATATCGGCGCGCGCGCCATCGCTACAGCGGAACAGGGAGAACAAAAGATCGATGGTTGAACGCATCTACGTAGAAAAGCAGCCGCAGTTTGCGCAGGAAGCGTGCGCAACGCTTGCGGATATCCGTAACGTACTCGGCTTCTCCGGCATCACGGGACTGAGAATCCTCAATCGCTATGACGTGGAGGGTGTGGACAAGCCCCTCTTTTCTTCTTGCCGTAACACGGTGTTTGCTGAGCCGCAGATTGATCTCACCTATGACGAAATCCCTGCGGGTGCCGACGCGGTGTTTGCGGTAGAGTATCTGCCGGGGCAGTTTGACCAGCGGGCGGAGGCTTGCGCGCAGTGCATCGCGCTGCTTTCGCAAGCGGGCGTGCCCGTGGTGCGCACCGCGCGGGTCTATCTGCTCAGCGGTGCGATTACATCGGAACAGCTCTCCGCCATCAAGCGTTATATCATCAATCCGGTGGAAGCGCGGGAAGCTTCGCTGGAGAAGCCGGATACGCTCGCGCTGCGGGTTGAGCCACCCGAAAAAATCCCCGTGCTTGACGGCTTTTGCGGCATGAACGAGACGGCGCTTGGCGGTCTCATCGCGGAATACGGGCTTGCGATGGATTTGGGCGACCTGCTTTGCTGCCAAGACTATTTCCAAAGCGAGAAGCGCGATCCCACGCTGACCGAATTAAAACTGCTGGACACCTACTGGTCGGATCACTGCCGCCATACGACGTTTCTCACCGCACTGGACGCGGTGGAGTTTCATGACCCGCGCGCGCAGCAGACGTATGAAACCTATCTCGATCTGCGCGAACGCCTCGGCATCAAAAAGCCGATCACGCTCATGGACATGGCGACCATCGGCGCAAAATGGCTCAAACAGCAGGGCAAGCTGGAAAAACTGGACGAGTCCGACGAGATCAACGCCTGCACGGTCAGAACCACGATCACGGTTGACGGCGAGCGGCAGGACTGGCTCGTGCTCTTTAAAAACGAAACCCACAACCACCCGACGGAGATTGAACCCTTCGGCGGGGCGGCGACCTGCATCGGCGGCGCGATTCGCGACCCGCTCTCCGGGCGCGCGTTTGTCTATCAGGCGATGCGCCTCACCGGCGCGGCCGACCCGCGAAAGCCCTTTGCCGAGACGCTGCCCGGCAAGCTCCCGCAGCGCAAAATCGTCACCACTGCCGCCGCTGGCTACAGCTCCTATGGCAATCAGATTGGCCTTGCGACCGGGCTTGTGGACGAAATCTATCACGATGGATTCTTAGCCAAGCGCATGGAGATCGGCGCGGTGGTCGGCGCGGCTCCCGCAAAGAACGTCCGGCGGGAAACGCCGCTTTCGGGCGATATCGTGCTGCTGCTTGGCGGTAAGACCGGGCGCGACGGCTGCGGAGGCGCGACGGGCTCTTCCAAGGCGCACTCGTCCGATTCGCTTTCGCAGTGCGGCGCAGAGGTGCAAAAAGGCAACGCACCGGAGGAACGAAAGCTCCAGCGATTGTTCCGCAATCCGGAGGCATCTCTTCTCATCAAGCGCTGCAACGATTTCGGCGCGGGCGGCGTCAGCGTCGCCATCGGCGAGCTCGCGGACGGCGTCGCGGTCGATCTCGATCGCGTACCTGTGAAATATGAAGGTCTCGACGGCACCGAACTCGCCATCAGCGAGTCGCAGGAGCGCATGGCGGTGGTTGTTTCGCCGGAGGATGAGGCAGCGTTTATCGCGCTGTCGGAGGCGGAGAACTTGCAGGCCACGCGTGTGGCGAAGATCACCGCAGAGCCGCGGCTCACGATGGACTGGCGCGGCGAGCGAATTGTGGACATCAAACGCAGTTTCATCGACAGCAACGGCGCGCAAAAACACGCGCGCGCAAGCGTTGTTGCGCCGAAGATTTCGCAAAAAGTCGCAGCGGGAGAATCGTTTTTAACGCAGTACCGCGCGTTGGTGTCCGATTTAAATTACTGCTCCAAGCGGGGCTTGAGCGAGCGCTTTGACGCGACAGTCGGCGCCTATTCACTCTTGATGCCGTTTGGCGGGGCGAGGCAACTCACGTCACCGCAGGCGATGGCGGCAAAGCTGCCGCTGCTCGCGGGCGAAACCGATGTCTGCACGCTCATGGCGTGGGGGTATGATCCGCTGCTCTCCGAAGCCTCGCCCTACGCGGGCGGCTATGGCGCGGTGGTGCGTTCGCTTTGCAAACTCGCGGCGACGGGCGCACCGCTAGAGGAGAGATATTTAAGCTTTCAGGAGTACTTTGGCAAGCCCGGCAAGGAAGCGACGCGTTGGGGCAAACCCGCCGCCGCGTTGCTGGGAGCTCTGCAGGCGCAGCTCGACTTCGGCGTCGCCGCCATCGGTGGCAAGGACAGCATGAGCGGCTCTTTTGAGTCGCTGGATGTGCCGCCGACGCTGGTTTCGTTCGCCCTCGCGGTTGGAAAAACGGGCAGCGTTCTCTCGCCAGAATTCAAGCGCGCGGGCTCGCGCGTCGTGCTGCTCTCGCCGGAGGTTCGCGCGGATGGGCTGCCGGAGGCAAGCTCGATGAACGCGCTGCTCAAGCAAGTACACGCGCTGATCGCGGAGAAACGCGCGCGTGCGGTCTATGCGTCGGGCGCGGGCGGCATCGCGGAGGCGGTGTTTCAGATGTGCCTTGGCAACGGTCTTGGTTATCGTTTTGCGGAGACGCTTACGCAGGCGGAGCTGTTCGCGCCGCGGTTGGGTGCATTTGTGTTGGAACTCGGCGAAGGGGAGAACATCGGCACCCCGCTTGGCGAAACGCTTACGCAGGGAGAAATAATATGGCGCGGGGAAACGATCGACTTGGCGCAGCTGGAAGCAGCTCACGAAGAAACGCTCGAAGACGTGTTCCCGACCCAAACGAAAACGCGGGTAATCTCACTGGAGATTCCCGTTGTTCACGCGACAGAACGAATCAAACCGCGCACAAGTCACATCGGCAAGCCGCGTGTACTCATCCCCGTGTTTCCGGGGACGAATTGTGAATATGAGTCCGCCCGCGCGGTGGAACGCGCGGGCGCGAAGGCGGATGTGCTGGTGCTGCAAACTGCGTCCGCCGCGGCAATCGGCGAGTCGCTGCGTGCGTTTGCGAAAAAGCTTGATCAATCGCAGGCGCTGTTTCTGCCCGGCGGGTTTTCCAACGGGGACGAGCCGGATGGCTCAGGTAAATTCATCACCGCGTTTTTGCGAAACCCGATGGCGAACATTGCCCTCATGCGCCTTATCGACGCGCGGGACGGCCTCGTGCTCGGCGTCTGCAACGGGTTTCAGGCGCTCATCAAGCTGGGACTTGTTCCCTACGGGAAGATCGTCGCGCCCGCGCAGGATTTGCCGACGCTGACGTTCAACGAGATCGGGCGGCATCAGTCCCGCATCGTGCGCACGCGCGTCACCTCCGACCGCTCGCCGTGGCTGCTGCTTGCGGGCGCAGGCAATATCTATTCCATGCCGGTTTCACACGGCGAAGGGCGCTTTCTCTGCCTGCAGGACACGCTGGAAGCACTCGCGCAAACGGGTCAGATCGCCGCGCAGTATGTAGATGATCTTGGCAGTCCTTCGATGGATGTGCGCTATAACCCCAATGGCTCAATGGCGGCGGTTGAGGCGATCACCTCACCGGATGGGCGAATCCTCGGCAAAATGGGGCACAGCGAGCGCATCGGACAGGGGTTGTATCAAAACGTCCCCGGGGACTATGACATGCGGTTGTTCGAATCGGCCGTGCTGTATTTTTCGTAACGCGCGCTGCGCCAACTGTCGAGCAAGATCCGCAAACACGCAAAAGACGGCTCCCCAAAAACCATCAGGGAGCCGTCTTTGTACGGAAAAAATCGGAACTGCGATCGATTGTGTATTATACGGGAGACTGCGCAGCTCTGAGCGAAACCTTGACCTCCGTGCCCTTGCCTTCCTTGCTCATGAGCTCGATGGTGCCGCCGCAGAGTAAGACGATGCGGCGTACCAGTGCGAGCCCCAGCCCGCTACCATCGCCTGAATGGGATCGCTCGCCCTGGTAAAACTTGTCAAACGCGCGCTGCCGCACTTCGTCGGACATGCCGATGCCGGTATCCCGAATGCGGACGACCACCTTGCCGTCAAACATTCCGCAGGAGATCGAGAGGGTTCCGCCGTGGCTGGAGAACTTGATGGCGTTGTCGACAAGATTGCTCCAAACCTGCGCAAGCAGCGATTTACTGCCGTAATACGGGGTTGCGGTCAGCGCAAGGTCGATGTTGAGCTGCTTCTCTTCCCAGCGCGGCTCGTATTCCAGCAGCACGCGACGGATCTGCTCGTCGAGCATAAAATTCTCCTGCTGGAGCACGATTTCCTGGTTTTCCAGCTGCGAGAGGGAGAGTATGCTGTGGGTGAGTCTGGAGAGGCGGCTGGTGTTTTCGAGGATACGCGAGACGTATACAGCCTGATCTTCCCGGCTTAGGCGCTCGTCCTGCAAGAGCGTGGCGTACCCCTCTATGGCGGAGAGCGGCGTTTTAAACTCATGAGAAACATTGCTCACAAAGTCGGCGCGCAGCGTTTCGGTGTTGGAAAGCTCTTTGACCATGATGTTAAAGCTCTCCGCAATCTCCTCGATCTCCTTTGCGATGCTCTTTTCTTCCAGGCGCACGGAGAAGTCCCCGCGCGAGACTTTTTTTGCGGCGTCGTTGATCTTGATAATAGGGGAGAGCATCTTTGTGCTCGTGTAGGCGGCAATGCCGATGCCGATGACGGTCGTGAAGATCCCCATATAGGTCGTAGAGGTGACAATCGCCGTGATCGTACCGATTTCGAGCCGGAGCAGCACATAGATGACCAAGAACGTGAGCACTGTGGATACCGAGATGATGCCCGCGATGATCACGGCGAATATCTGCGCCACGCGCGGGCGCGCTTTCATCTGCGGAAGTTTAGTCAACTCTTTTCACCGCCTTGTAGCCAAGCCCACGGATGGTGACAATTTCAAACTGCGCGTTTTCTTTAAATCGTTCTCGCAGGCGGCTGATATGCACATCCAGCGTGTGCGGGTCGCTCTCGGTGTCCATGCCCCAGATCTCATCCATGATCTGCTGCTTGGTGTACACGCGATTTGGGTTGGAGAGCAGCTTGTAGAGGATGTAAAACTCTTTTTGCGGTAAAACGCTGCACTCGCCGCCGATGCAGACGGTCAAATCGTCATATCTCAACTCAGCGTTTTCAAAGCGGATCTTTTTTTCATTGACGATCTGTGCGCGCTTTAAGAGCGCATTGATGCGCAGTATCATCTCGTTTACGTTGACGGGCTTGACCATATAGTCGTCCGTGCCGGCGATAAAACCGCTCTGCATGTCCTCAAAGGAGTCCTTTGCGGTGATCATGAGCACGGGCATATTCATCCCGTTCTGGCGCAGGCTCTGGACAAACTCATAGCCGTTCATGTTCGGCATCATGATATCCGTCACGACGAGGTCGATGTACTGCTTTTCGAGCACATCCCAGGCGTCCGTGCCGTCCCGCGCCTCGTGATAGACAAAGCCGTTTTTGGAGAGCACGGTGCAAAAAAGCTCGCGCAGCGCCCGATCGTCCTCCACGACAAGAATGTGAAACATCGTATCCCCCCTGATACTGAAAAAGTTGCAGCCATCATGCGCGTGTTTCGCGCGTCACCAATCAATATAACAGGATATCTTCAATTGTACGTCAAATCGGACAAACGCAGTCAAACAGGCCGCAATCCTCCGGCAAACCCGCATAGAGCACGACGAGCCTGCCCGCCCGCACCGAAACTTCGGCGGCCTCGCCTGTAAAAGCGTTGCTTACGCCCAGCGGGTTGGTGTCCGTGAGTGTCGCGTCATGCAGCGCATAGGCAAGCCCCCGCTCGAAAACGCCCGAAGCGCTCGCACCATAGGAAAACACCGAAACGATGCCGCGCATCCCCGCGCGAAAGCGCAGCGTTTCATCCTGAATGATCGTAATGGTTTCCTCCTCGCCCAGCAGTGCCGCGCGCGCGCCATGCTCGCGCAAAAACGCGAGGGTTTGTATGTTTGCCAGCGTGTGGTCGAGCCGCCCGCCCACGCCGCCGAGCAAAAGAAACGCACGGTAACCGCGCGCAAGCCCGAGCCGTGCGGCGAGCATCGTGTCCGTGTCGTCCTTTTCCGCCGGATGGCGCACGATTTGTTCGCCCGCCGGCACATAGCCCAGGGAGTCAAAATCCCCCACGACGAGGTCGGCGCGGATATCGCCCAAATGCGCATAGCCGCCGTCCGCAGCGATGACCAGATCGCCCGGAACAGGAGAGAGTGTATGATGCTGCGGCAGCGCGCAGACGATGTAGCAAACGGGGCATTTGGTCATGTGTGGCTTCATAGAACTCCTCTTGCCGGATGTGATGCTGCGATGCAAGAAAGAGCAACGCATCACTTACTGGTATTTATACCATGTTTACCGCCCAAAGAAAAGCGCCATGCGCGCGCGGCGCAGTGGGAAACCTGAAATAAATCGGCTGAAAATCGGGGGTTATTTGCCTGCCATTGTGGTATAATACCGTTTAAGAATCGTCCCAACAGAGTTGCGCGAAAGGAGAACACGCTTGCCGGGTTTGTTTATACGAGATGAGCTAGACGTGTTCACCGCCGTGGATGTGGAGACGCCAAACCGCTATTCCCGCTCGATCTGCTCCATCGGCATCGTGCGCGTAACCGGCGAAGGGGAACCCCAGCGTCTGCACTATCTCGTGAACCCGTGCGATGAATTTGACGGGGCGAATATCGCCATCCACGGCATCCGGCCAAGGGATGTGGAGAACGAGCCGTCGCTCTACGAACTCTGGCCGAAGATTGAGCCGTATTTCACCGGGTGTCTGCTCGTGGCGCACAATGCGCTCTTTGACCTGCCGGTGATTCGAAAAGCGCTGCTGAGAGAAAACCTTCATGCTGAACATTGGCGATATATCTGCACGCTGGAGACCGCGAGAAAGCACATTCCCAAAGCGACCTTTGGCACCCACAGGCTCAACGACCTCTGCGCGGGGCTGAATATCCCGCTTGAGCACCATCACAACGCGCTGGATGACGCGCTTGCCTGTGCAAATCTGTATGAGTATCTGCGTATGCGGTATCGCGTCAACGAAAGCGACATCAAGATATACCGATAGACTCGGTCATGTGCAATAGAAGATAAAAGAAAACAGGAGGATATGTTTCTCGATGGATGACCCCGGGCAACCGAATGCGGACACGATCCCCAGTATCGCGCTGGAAGACATCGACCCCGACAAGTGCTACTTCAACCCCGGCTGTGCGATGAGTTTGTATAAGCCGGAGGCGGTGCAGGAGACTCTTCATCTGCTCAACCGCCGCTTTTTGCCGACGAAGCTGCACACCATTTGCTGCCGGCATGAGCCGGTTTTGCCGGAGGGCGCAACCATCATCAACAACTGCGCGGGGTGCGACAGGAGATTTCGCACTCTCTACGAGGGTGTGCAGACCGTCTCACTCTGGGAGGTGTTGAACGCGATTCCCGCGCTTCCGCTACCGTCGTATGCCGGTTTGCAGCTCTCCGTGCATGATTCCTGCTCGTTTCGCAAAAAGCCGCAGGTGCACGCCGCGGTGCGAAGCCTGCTCGACAAAATGCAGATCGAGGTAATCGAGAGCCCGTTTGCGGGCACGAGATCCATCTGCTGCGGGGATAATTTTTACGGGCATATCCCGCTGGAGGCAGTCAACGCGTTTCAGAAAAAGCGCGCGGCCCAGATGCCCTGTCAGGATGTTGCGGTCTATTGCGTGTCCTGCATCAAGTCCATGCACATCGGCGGAAAAACGCCGCGTCATATGCTCGACCTCGTGCTGGGCGAGCCTACCGAAGCGCAGGAAACCCGGCTGGATGTCTATCACGACGAGCTGGATTGCTATATCGAGGAACACTAAACGATCGTGCGCGCACGAAGACGCGCGCTGAAGGATTAGGATTTCAGAATCATGCTGCGTATCACCCGTTGTTCGGGCAAAGACGAGACTTTTCGCGCGCTGACCGACGCGCTGGACGAGGAATTGCTGGAGCGCTACGGCGCGTTGATGACGTTCTTTGGCCCGCTCAATCAATCGGACGACGTAGAAAATGCCGTGGTCATCTTGCGGGATGGCACACCAGCCGGATGCGGCTGCTTCAAACCGGTTTCTGAGGATTCCGTGGAGATAAAGCGCATCTTTGTGCAGAAACTCTTTCGCGGGCAGCGGCTTGCGCGCGCGGTGCTCACCGAGCTGGAAGCCTGGGCGCGAGAGCTTGGCTATGCGGTTGCGATTCTGGAAACGGGCATCCTCCAACCCGAAGCCATTCGGCTCTACGAGGCGGCGGGGTACGACCGCATCCCGAATTATCCGCCGTATGTGGGCGTCAAAGAGAGCATATGCTTTCAAAAGGCGCTGAAAATCGATCAATAATCATTTCGAAAACAAATACACGCGATACAAAAACACCGTCTCCGGAGGTCCCGGCGGCGGTGTTGTTTTTTTATCGTTTCTTCGGGGCGAAGAGCGCAAGACCATCCAGCTTGCTCCGGAATTTGATCAAATCATCAACCGCAAACGGGTTTCCGTGGCTGGGATAGATGCGGCTGGGGTTGAGCGCGATGATCTTGTCCCAAGACCTTGCGAACTGCGCTACATCCTCCATCAACACCGCCTGCCGCGCGGGCGCGATGACGGCGTTGGCCGCCGCGTCTCCGCAGAACAGTTCGCGCGTCTCCTCCAGATATAGTCCTATGGAGTCTGCCGTGTGTCCCGGCAGAAACACGACGCGGATGGGCAGCCCCATGGCTAGAAACGGCTGCTCCGCCTCGCTGGCGAGGATGAGCGCATCGGCATTGGGGGTTACCGGGGGATATGAGGCATGCTTCATCATGGCGCTGAGCGTGGCGCTCATGCGTGAGGTAAAGCCGATCCCTTCCGGCATGGCGTTTTCTCCGCACGCAAGCCGTGGCAGGCTCTCTTCATGCGCGACGAGCCTTGCGCCGCTCTCCTTGAGCAGCTCGTTTAGCAAACCCGCATGGTCGTTGTGCGCGTGGGTTAAAAATACATACTTTACCAGATCCAACGGGGCTAACGCACCAAGCCGTTTCTTGTATTCATCAAACGCGCCCGCATAGCCGGTATCGATCACAACCCAGCCTTGCGGTGTTTCGATCAGGTAGTTGTGCAGCATATAGCTGCCGATGTCGTGGATGCGCAAATGCATGAAAACCACCCTCGCTCTTTCGGTAATCCAGATGCTTCTCTGGTTCATATATACCCATCAGATGCGCTCAGAATAACACAAAGCCCGCCTGTGGCAAAGTAAATTTCCCATGATTTTTTCAAGAATTCCGGCCAGAAATGCCGCGTTCACAAAAAATTCATAAATTATACTGTCACAAAGAGGCGCTTTCGACCGTCTTATAAGCAGAACGACATTCCGCGGACGGGACGAGCGCACAAGACGGATCTGGTACATCCGCTTGCGCGATCATTTCTGACCGTTGGGAGACGGCTGATTCAGCC
>DNFZ01000090.1:34973-35991 GCA_003486785.1 Clostridiales bacterium
ACGGCGCCGGGAGCAGCAAAGCCCGATATACGGTTCGGGGCGTCGTTGGCGATGTGCGTCGTAAGCTGCTGCATCCGGCAAAAAACGTAAAGGCGGGACCCCTTTGCGCTGCCGGATGCTGCGCTTGCGCGATTATGCGGCAATCCTCATTATTTTACTTGCTGTCAGTAAAACCGTCCTCATCTATCCAAAAAGGGTTTTCAATAAAATCAAATGCAGGAGAAGATGAATGATTAAACAGATCAATCGCAAAAGAAATCAACACAGGATGGCAACTATTGTAGCCTGCCTATTTTTTTGTCTCTTGTTTGGCGCGTTTACGACAGCTTGCCAGCCGGGGGAGGCTGAGATCGTGCTCACGCCGATTCCGGTGGAGCAGACAACTTCAGAAGAGGCAGAACAGAATGAACTGTCGAAAGATACACCTGTTTTGCCTGAGTTGGTTTCCGCAGAGAATTTTTGGATTCCCGCAAAAGAATTACTTGACAGCGCTTCTACTTTGCCGAGCGCTGTCCCGGTTTCGGTGTCGCATATCACGCAAACGCCGGAGACGCTGCCCGCGGGTATTACGGTGCTTGTCGATGCGGATGTGGTCGTCCCGCAGACGGAAAGTTACAGCATTCGGGAATGCAAGCAAACTTCGTTCACACTCGACGAGTATCGCAAGATGCTCACCTACTTTTTCCCGAACGGGAAAGGGAAACCGAACCAGGAAGTAAAAGGGGTTCAAGCTGACGGTACATTCGACCTGAACGATCTTGATCTAGAAACAGGGACACCGCTCTATATGCAGAAGAGCAGCGAAGATTTTTCGCTTCTACTGGGTGGCAAAAACTCTATATTCTGGCTTGAGCGCACTAACGAGATCATATATTGCGAAGGATATTTGGTTGGCGATGAGGAATGGGAAAAAGAGATTGGCGAGATCATCCGCGAACCGATTGCACTGACGAGGGAAGATGCGCAATCACAAGCAGATCGGGTGATATCCGGCCTGAACATTCAAGGGTGGCAGATT